>CAXTOI010000175.1:0-6975 GCA_964245645.1 uncultured Novosphingobium sp.
TGGTCCACGTCGCCGCCCCCGTCGGCTTCGACTTCTCAGGTGTCGGCAGCGTGATCACCGATGGTGACAGCGGGGTCTATATGCGCCCCGAAGTCGGCAACCACATGCTGATCGGGTCGCTCGAACCTGCCTGCGACACACGCGAATGGGTCGATCCCGACACCTTCGCGCCGGACTTGTCCGAGCAGTCGACTAACCAATTGTGGCGCGCCGCCCAGCGTTTTCCGACGCTGGGCATTCCGGGCCGCCCGCAAGGACTCGCCGCGCTGTACGATGTGAGTAGCGACTGGATCCCGATTTACGACCGTTCGGACATCGATGGCTATTTCATGGCGATCGGCACGAGCGGCAACCAGTTCAAGAACGCACCCGTCGTTGGCGAAATGATGGCCGAGTTGGTCGAATATTGCATGAGCGGCGGCGACCACGACGCATCGCCCCTGCGCTTCCACCTGCGCCATATCGACCGGGACATCAGCCTGGCCTTCTGCTCGCGCAACCGACCGATCCACGCGCAGAGCAGCTTTTCGGTACTGGGTTAGGGGCGTAATATTCGGAAAGCGGTAACAGAGGAAAGGTGCGAGGGCCATTGCCCTCGCGCTCCCAGTAATTTTATTGCGCACAGTATCGGCGTCGCGCTGTGCCGCACAGCGGCCTCAAGAGCCTGCGGCGCCAATACGTTTCCGACGTTTCGCAATACTAAAATGTGGGGTTTGGGGCCCCTGGCCCCAAGTCTTTATCTACCTTACTGTCTTCCAAACATTTTAATATTTCAACACTGGCGCAACGACAAGGGAGCACCGCATTGGCATTGTCGCATCTGCTCGATCGCACCGGCGACCATCGTCCCGCAGTCATCGAAGACCGCACCATTCAGCCGATCCCGCTCGATCAGCGCCACGGGCGGCCGTGGGACCTGTTTACGCTATGGTTTGGCGCCAATCTGACGATCCTGACCGTAGCGACGGGCGCCTTGTGCACGACGGTGTTCCATCTTTCGCTGACCGCGGCGATTGCTGCGATCGTCGTCGGCAATCTGTTCGGTGCGATCTTCATGGCGCTGCATGCGGCGCAAGGTCCGCACCTCGGCGTGCCGCAGATGGTCCAGACGCGGGGCCAGTTCGGCGCGCGCGGCGCATTGGCGGTGATCGCCTTCGTCGCGGTGATGGACGTTGGCTTCGTAGCCACCAATCTGGTGCTCAGCGCGCAGTCGCTGCACTATGCCCTGCCTGGCGTGACACCCGCGATGGCGATCGGCGCGGTCGCGATCCTCGGCACCGCGGCGACGATCTTCGGCCATGATTTGATCCATGGCTTTACCCGGCACATGAGTTGGCTGTGCGGCATTGCCATTCTCGCGTGCCTTGCGTGGATCATCTCACAACACCCGCATCCCGATCTCCGCGCCGGACCGCCGCTGACGATCGCCGCGCTGCTCGGTGCGATCTCCACTTCGGTGCTGTGGCAAATCGCCTATGCCCCCTATGTGTCCGACTATTCGCGCTATCTGCCGACTGAAACCGGCCCGCGCCCTGCCTTCTGGATGAGCTTCTGGGGATGCTCGATCGGCTCGATCCTGCCGATGGGGCTTGGCGCGCTGCTGGCCAGCCTGTTCCCCGGGCAGGAGATCGCGCAAAGCCTCGCTGTTGCGAGCGGGCCGTTCGGCGCCTTCGCGGTCGCCGTGCTGACGCTCGGTATTGCCGCCGCGAGTGCGATCAGCCTGTATTGCGCGGTGCTCGCGGCCATCGCGATCATCCAGACCTTTGCTCCGGCCTGGCAGGCGCGAGCGCTGGCGCGCACGGTGATTGCGCTGGTGCTGGTGCTGATCGCGGTGACCATGGCGCTGCTGGCGGGGCCGCATTTCATGGAGACCTACACCAACTTCCTGCTGATGCTGCTGTACGTCATGGCGCCGTGGACGGCGATCAACCTCGTTGATTATTACCTGATCCGCCACGGCCGCTACGACGTTGCCTCGTTCCTGCAAGCCGACGGAGGGGTCTATGGCCGCTACAACTTGCCCGCGCTGCTGAGCTACGCGGTCGGCATCGTCATCCAAGTCCCGTTCGTCGCCAATGGGCTCTACACCGGGCCGATCGCCCGTGCCTTGGACGGCGCCGATCTCTCGTGGATCGCCGGACTGCTCATCACCAGCCTGCTCTACTATGCGCTGGCGCGGTTCGGTTTCACCGGGCGTATGGCGATCACGGTTGGCGCTCGGTAAGTATCGGGCGCCGCCTTGCCCAGCCCGCGATCACGACGGTGGCACTCATCAGGCCGATAAAGATCGCGAACAGTTCCCGATTGTACCACGCCATTGTCAGCAGCGCGAAGCCGGCGATGCCGAGCGCCACGGCGGGCGTCACCGGGTAAAGCGGCGTGCGATATGGCCGCTCCAGTTCGGGCGCGATCCGGCGCAGCTGGAACAGGCTCGCCATGCTTACCACATACATCAGCAACGCGCCGAATGCGGACAAGGTGACTATGCTGGCGGTCAGCGTCTGCCCCGCGATCACGATCAGATTGTCGCTGTAGATCGCGGCGATGCCGATCGCTCCGCCCGCGACCGTTGCGATGTGCGGCGTGTGAAAGCGCGGGTGCAGCTTGCCGAAGACCTGTGGCAAATAGCCGGCGCGGGAGAGCGCGAAGATCTGGCGGGCATAGCCGAGGATGATGCCATGGAACGAGGCGATCAGCCCGAAAAAGCCGACCCAGACCAGCATGTGCAGCCAGCCGCTGGTGGCGCCGACCGCTGCCTTCATCGCCTGCGGCAGCGGATCGTTGACGCTTGAGAGCGCCTGCCAGTTCCCCACGCCGCCGCTCAGGATCATCACGCCGAACGCCAGCACCAGCAGCGTGAGAATGCCCCCGACGTAAGCGATCGGAATCGAGCGGCGCGGTTCGCGCGCTTCTTCCGAGGCCATGGCAACACCCTCGATCGCCAGGAAGAACCAGATCGCGAACGGCGCTGCGGCGATCATGCCGCCGATAGCAGCGGCGTGAAAGGCCGATCTGCCGGCCCAGCCGGCGGCGACAAAACGGCTCCAGTCAAATGCCGGCGCGACTACGCCCATGAACACCAAGAGTTCGGCCACTGCGAACAGTGTCACGAAGATCTCGAAGGTCGCGGCGATGCGCACCCCGACGATGTTGAGGGCAATGAAGATCAGATAAGCGCCGAGCGCGCCGGTTTTGGGGTCAAGGCCCGGAAATTGTACATTGAGGTAAGCGCCGATGGCGAGTGCGATCGCCGGCGGCGCAAACAGGAATTCGATCAAGGTGGCAAAGCCGGCGATCATGCCGCCAATCGGGCCGAACGCGCGATCACTATAGGCGAACGGACCGCCGGCTTGCGGAATGGCGGTGGTGAGTTCGGTGAAGCTGAACACGAAGGCGAGATACATCAGCGCGATCACCATGGTGGTGACCAGAAAACCGAGCGTGCCGGCTTGCGCCCAGCCAAAGCTCCAGCCGAAATACTCGCCCGAGATCACCAGCCCGACCGCGATCGCCCAGAGGTGAAAGGCATTCAGCGTCTTGTCGAGCGTGACCGGTGTTTGCACGTCCATGGTATCGAACCCCCGATCGGCGCCGCAGTAGGCGCGGTGAAAATGCTCTATGTGCGGTAGCGCTCGCCGGCATCGCCCAAGGCCTCGCGCAGCGGCTCCAGCCAGGGCTCGAAATTGCGCCACTGCTCGAGCCCGTCGCGAAAGATCGGCTGGCGGACCTGCTCCGAGCTTGGGGTGCGTACGCTGCGCTGGTTTTCATGGAAGGCGACGCAGGCCGGCTCGAAGTCCAGTTCGCAGAAATCGAGGATTCGGCGGACGCTGCCCTCCAGATTGTCGACTACGTCCTCGTGCGCCACGCGCAGCACATAGCCGGACAGGACCGCGTTCCAGTGATCCATCAGGTCTAGATAGGTGCGATAATATCGCGCGATGTCCTCGATGCTATAGGCGAATTCCTGGCCGTTCGCGAACAGCTGCTTGAGGTTGGAGAAGCAGCACGCCATCGGTTCGCGCCGCGCATCGATGATCTTCGCGTTGGGCAGCATCAGCCGGATCAGGCCGATGTGACGGAAATTGTTCGGCATCTTGTCGATGAAGAACGGACGGTTGGTGCGGAATACGCGTGTATCATCAATGAAACGCCGGCCCAATGCGGTGAAATCCACTTGGCTCATCTCGGCGAGCACGCCTGGGTAACGCGGATTTGCAAAATCATGCTCGCGGCCCTGCAACTCATGCACTGCGCGCTGGATGTCGGCGAGTTCGTGCGTGCCTTCGACTTGGCTGTGCGACGCCAGGATCTGCTCGATCAGCGTGGAGCCCGCGCGCGGCAGGCCGACGACGAAGATCGGATCACGATCGGAGATGCCCCAGCCGTCGCGCGCCGCAAAAAAGCTTGGAGTACATACCGCGCGCTGCAACCGCGTGTTGGTCTCGAATACGTCGGGCCGATAGTTGTTCTGAGCGTGTTCAAGCGCATTGCCACGCTCGTAATAGCGCCAGGAGTCCAAGAAGCTGCCCCGATCTTCGAACGCCTTGCCGAGCGCGAAGCAGAGGTGAACGCGGTCGATCGGCGCGATGGCCTCGCCCGCTTCCTCGGCTTGCATGCGGGCGATTTCCGTGTCCTCAAACCGATAGCGCTTGAGGTTCGCCAAGCTCCAATAGGCATCGCCGAAGTCGGAGCGCGCCGCCGCCGCCTTGCGGTAGGACGCGATCGCTTCAGGCAGTTGGCCAATCGTCTTGAGCGCGTGGCCAAGCCACAAATGAAGGTCCGGCCAGTCCGGCGAGTCGATCAGCAGGTCACGATAAAGTGCGATCGCCAATTCGTGATCGCCCAGGCCCACCACGGCGGTGGCATCCAGCGAAAGGTAGTCCGGGTGTCGCGGCTCGACCGCCAGCAGGATCGCAAGCTGCTTGCGCGCCTGCGCATACTTGTGCCGCGAGACGAGGCAACGGGCATAGTCGTACCGCGCCGGAAAATGATCGGGCGCTAACGCCACCACGCCCGCCAGCAGCGTCTCGGCATCGTCCATCACATCGAGCGCCATGCCGATCTTGGCGAGCAGGCGCATTCCCTCCGGATGATCGCCGTGTTGCAGCAGATAGGCGCGGATGATCTGTTCCGCCGGCCCCAGATCGCCATCGGAGAACAGCGACGTTGCCATCACCACCGGCGGCGGCAACGCGCCCAGCGTGGCCAGCTGACCGGCAGCCATAGCCGCGTTCTTGCCGTCGCCCGTTAGTCGATATACTCCTTCGAGCATTCGCCAGCTCATCGGCAGTGCGGGATTGATGTTCACCGCGCGCGTCAGCGCGTCGATCGCCGCGGCTGCGTCTTTGCGCAAGATCTGGCACAGGCCGCGTTCCTGATGCATCAGGCTGAAACCGGATTGCAGCCGGCCTAGCGTATCCAGCGTCGCCAGCGCTCGGTCGACCCGCCCGAGATGCCGCTCGCATGTCGCTGCCAGCAACAGCAGATCGCGGTTGGCCGGAAACCGCATCAACAGCTCGCGCGTGCGCGCCAGCGCGTCGGCGTGCCGCTCCGCATTGGCGAGACTGCGCAGCCGCGCGACCTCTTGTTCGAGCGGCACCGGGGGGTGGGTCGATGTCTGCATACTCATCGCGTGGTACCCGAGGTTATCCAGGCAGCGGGCGGTTTTGCCAACACCACCTGCTGCACTCGGGTATGATCGTCGACGACGATTGCCTGCGATGCGCCTTCGATCAGAAGTCGTACGTCAGCTTGATGCCGTACGTCCTTGGCCGCACCACGACCTCGGACTTGATGAACTGCACCGAGCCGGTGAACATGCTGGCGTTGCTGTTGGTCAGGTTCTGGCCGAAGATCGAGGCGCTCCAATTATCCTTCTTGATGCCGACCTGGGCATCGAGCAGCGCATAGCCCGACATGCGATAGCGCAGCAGCGTCGTACCCGGGAACTGGCCGGCACTGGAGACGATACCGTCACCCGACGGATAAGTCGCAGGCTCGTTATAGGTCGCGCCGGTGTAGGTTACCCCGGACGCAATCCACCATCCGAGCTGCGCCGGGCCAACCCAATCGTACCGTGCCCGCACGTTGCCCTGGACGTGCGGCGCAAAGGGCAGCGCCGAGCCCAGCGAACCGAACGGCGCCTGAACCGGCACGAGTACCCCTTTCTTCAGCTGCGAGGTGATGCACTGGCCTAAGGTGTCCGAACCTGGATTGTCGGAAATCAGACAAGGCGACGACACCTGCTTGCTGTCGTTGTAGGTAAATCCGCCCTGGATGCTCAGACCATCGATCGGTCGTGCGCTGAGTTGGAGTTCCAGTCCCTTGATATGGAAATTGGCACCGTTGGTGACAAAGGCGGTGTTGCCGAAGCCGCCGGCTGGATTGAAAAAGCCGATCTGGACATTCTGCCAGACCATGTAATAGGCTGAAAAGTTGAATTGAACCTTGTGATCAAGCAAGTCGGTTTTCAAGCCGACCTCCCAATTGGTCAGCTTATCCGGTGCATAGCCGTTGGGCCGAATTAGCTGCGCCGTGCCATTGGCACCGGGCAAGATCAGCTTCGGAGTGCGGTTGAACCCCCCCGGACGGAACCCCTGGCTGAAGGTGCCGTAAACCATCGTGTAATTTGTCGGTTTCCAGGTCAGCGAGCCGCGGCTCTTGAAGCCGTGGTAGACAACCTTGTCCGGCTTAAAGTCGTTCAGGCTATTGGAATCAATGTCGACATCACCCGCTGACGGATTTGCGACAGACGAGCAGACCAGCACTTCGGCGCAATCGAAGGCCTCGGTCTGATATTGGCTGCCCTTCTCAAACTCCGAATAATGGAAATACCGTGTGCCGGCGGTTGCGGTTAAATTCGGCAGGATGTCGAAATCCAGCGAGCCGAAGAAGGCATATTGCTTATAACCGCGCTGGGTATCCTCGCCGAACGCATCGTTCGGCCCACGCGGGCCCGGCTGGTTGGCGGTGGCC
>CAXTOI010000176.1:0-6949 GCA_964245645.1 uncultured Novosphingobium sp.
GTTCCGGATGGCCAGGATGGACAAGGTGCGTGCGGCGCTGCCGTCCTCGCGGAAGCGCACATCGCCGCAGACGCCCTTGAAGCCGGTGGCGACCAGCAGCCCCGAGCGATCGACCCCGCCGCCCTGACGCAATTGCTGGACGATCCGCACCGCGTCGTAAGCCAGCCCGGTGATCAGCCCAGGGGGCGAGCCGACCTGTTCTTCGAAGGCCTGCGCGAAGCTGGCGAATTGGGCCGGGTCGGGCGCGGCGAACCAAGCGCCTTCGAGCGCGCGCAGGGCCTCGGGCGCCAAGTCGAGCCCGGCGATCGCGCCGAGCATTTGCACGCCGGCACCGGTCAAAGCCGCGCCCTGGCGGGCGAGTTGATCGGCGCTGGTGACGAGCACCGCATCGGGCAAGCCGGATCGGGCCGCGGGGCTGGTCCAATCGGCCGCCAGCGTCACGACTTCAAGACCGAGTGGACGCGCAGTCTCGGCAGCGGCTTCGGCGACTTGCGTGGCCCACCCGCTGCCGGCATCAGGCGCGACGGCGATGCGGCGGACCCCGCGCGCGGCGGCATAGTGCAGCAGCGCGGTGACGATCTGGGCGGCGGTGATGCCGAAGACGAAGGCGCCGCTTTCGCGCAGCGCGGCATCGTTGCTGAACGAGATGACCGGCAGCGCTGCGCCCGCGACGCCGATCACGCCGGGCAATTCGCGCGCGAAGATCGGCCCCAGCAGGATGCGGGCGCCAGCCCGCCGCGCTATTCTTGCCGCAGCGACGGCGCCCTCGGGCGTGCCCAGCGTATCGAGGATCAGGAGTTGTTTGGCATTGCCTGCGCCTTGCGCGAGCAATGCCGCGCGTTCCATGCTACGGCCGAGCGCGGCATGTTCTCCGGTCCTCGGGACCAGCAGCGCCGCCGGGAAGACGGGTTTCGCCGCGTGCAGCGCCGACCACAGCGAAGGAACGAGCAATGACGGCAGCAGACATGACGGCACCGCCTGTCGCAACAGATGGCGCCGGTTCATGGGCATCGCAGCAGTCTCCTGTCGTACCGCGACCGTCGCGGCGCCGAGTGGCGGGTTTTGCCCTGGCGGGGATCCTAGCATATTGTGCCGGGCTGATCGCGCTGATTCCCGCAAGTGCGGTGCTGCCCAAAAGCGACGTGTGGCAAGTTGGCGGCACGATCTGGAACGGCGAGGCGGTGATCGGCGGCACGAGCCGGATTGCCTGGCGTTGGTCGGCACTCGCGTCGCTCAGCCATCTGGCGCTGACCGCCAACTGGCATATGACCGGCGGCGCGACCGATCTGGCCGGCACGGCCTCGCCGGGCATGGGGCGGCTGAGGCTCGACGGGGTGAGCGGGGTGGCCGACGGCACGCTGCTCAGCCTGGCCGCGCCCAATCTGCCGGTGACCTGCCGGTTTCTGGCGCAGGTTCAAATCGACCGAATGATCGTGGGCGGCAGCGACAGCCAGGCCGTGGGCAGCTTGCGCAGCTCGCCGGTGCATTGCACGGCCAAGGCGCTGGCAACCGCCGCGATCGACTTGCCCGCGCTGCATGGGACGATCGGGCCGGTGCATGGGTTGAGCAGCGGGGCGGTGTTTACCTTGCCCTCGCGCCAGCATCTGGTCGAAGCGCGGCTGTATGGGACGGGGGCGTTCAGCCTGTGGCCGACGGCGGCGCTGACCGCGCGGGTGCCCGCGCTGGGGGGCATGCGGCTGGATACCGTGGTGCGGTGGTAGGGAACGGCTTGCCGGCGAAGGTTGGGGAAGAGCAGCCCCGCTGGCATCGACGCGCGGCCTATGCGGAACTTCGGAAAAATCGACCCGGTTCAGCGATTTGCCTTAAGGAACAGCCCAACCCCGGGTCAAGCCCGGGGCGACGATACATTTATGTTAGCGCGTATAAGCCATCGCCCTCGCGCTGCATACGACCGCCTGGCTCTGAAGAGGAGAAGGGTTTAGCGGCGCCGGCTGCGGCTTTTTAGCGCCTGAAGACAGCAATGCCTGACGGGGAGCCCCTATGAGCTGCGGATCACTTGCTCCATCGCATTGTCGATCGCGCCTTCCGAGAAACGCTCGGCGACATATTCCAGCCCGGCCGCCGCACAATGCGCGTTATATTCCTCGTCACGGTCGAGACGCAGGATGAGCGCGGCGATGGCGGCGGGTTCATCGGCGATCAGTTCATCGAGGGGGGGCGGCAGATCGAGGCCCTCGGCCGCGATCGAGGTGCATACGCAGGGGATGCCGGCAGCGAGACTCGCCATGACCTTGCCCTTGATGCCGGCGCCGAAGAAAAGCGGCGCGACGCTGAGACGGACGCGGCCGAACAGCGATGCCAGATCGGGTATCGCGCCAAGCGCTTCGGCGGGCGGCTTGGCGAGGTCGCGCAACCAGTTCGGCAGGCCGCTGCCGGCGAGCAGGCAAGGGAAGGATGCGTCCGCGGCCCACACCTCCGGCATGATGTCTTCGAGCAGCGCCCGTGCAGCGTCGGCGTTTGGCTGATGCGCGTAATGAGCGATGAACGCCACGCCGCGCCGGGATGCAAACGGCTCCTCAGTGGGCCGCGGCTTGACCGTCCAGGGGACGAGGTGAATCCTGCTTGACGGCAGTTGCGCACGCAGGATCGCGGCCTCGTAGCTTGAATGGGTAATCACGCCATCGCTCTGGAGCGCGGCGGCGAACTCGGCGACGCGCTGGCGCTCGCTGAGCCTGGCGAGTTCGGGCCGGGACTCGACCCGGGCTTGTCGCGCCGAGCGCAGGAAATGCAGATCGGCTACGCTGTAGACCAGTTTTGCGCCTGGCTGATACTGGCGGGCAAGGCCGATGTAGCGCGCCGCGTTCGTGATGCGGTGGAGGTAGACGAGTTGGAAGGCACCGGCCTGACGGCGCAGGACATCCTCCACCGAGGCGTACCAGGGATGCAGACAGGTGGCGATGCCGTCGGCGCTGAGCGCGGCGGGATCGCCTGCCAGATTGGCGGGCACGAAAGTGACATCATAGCCGAGCCGGCGCAGCACCCGCATGTGCGACAATATCGCATCGGCGCCGCCGTCGTGATCGCCCGCCGGGATATGATCGTCGATCACCAGCACCCGCGGCACGGCGATCACTGGTGACGCCGCGCTGGCGGGGGATGAACCGTGCTCCTGCCAGCCCAGGCCGCGGCGGCGCTCCCTGCTCCAGGCACCGCTCTGCCGATCGGCCAAAACGGTGCGCAGCCGCTCGGTTTGCAGCGCGAAGAAGGCCAGGGCATCATCGGCCGCGGCTTCTTCCAGCGAGCCGACGAGGGTCTCGATGCCGAGCCGGGTCGGCATGTCCAGGGAGGTGGGGGGCGAAAGCGTTTGCGGCGAGCCGGCGAGATGCGCGCCGTCGCCTTCCCGCCGCAGGCTGATCTCATGGGTGCGCAGCGACGACAGGGGCCTGGGGAGAAAATACTCGAAGCCGCAGCGGCCATTGCCGAAGCCGGCATCGGCGACATCGGGGCGATGGCGATCGGCCAGGCAGCGGGCGATCACCTGATCGCCCGCTGAAATCACCACACTGACCGGTGTCTCCGGTCGTTCACTGTCCCACGCCCATCCTGACATCTTCTCGCGCGACAGGAGGTCGATGGAACTGGCGAGTTGCACGCTAGGGTCTTTCCAAGTTAGACGGTGCTGGTCCGCTCCCCCGCCCGGCCACCCAAATTATATAATGACTTGGGTGGCCGGGCGGGGGTGCGGGCCGGCACCGATTAAACGTCAGTCGGAAAGACCCAAACCGGCCGCTGGTAACCCGCCCTCAGGCGGCGAACAGGGCCTTGGCGGCCGGGACGATTTGTCGGCTCTTGCCCAAAGCGGCACCGTCGGCCGAGCGGCGCACCGCGACGGTGTATTCCCGCTCCGGCGTAAGCGACAAATCGACGCCGAACCCATAACTGCCCGCGCCGATCCCGGCCGCCGCGAGATCGGGGCGATGCTGGTTAGCGTAAGCGAGTGCGACGACTTCGCCATCGAAGAGAATGTCGAGGCAGACCGGCGCGTCCGGGTACAGCGAGTCCTGCGCCCAGCCTGCCAGATAGCCGTCGTTGCAGATGTCAAGGCTGCCGCGCAGTTCACCGAAGAGCGCCTCCGGCGCGATAGCAAGACCCGCCCGTTCGTCGATCCGGCGGCGCACCTCGGCGAGGGCGTGACCACTTTCCACGCGGGGGGCGCAATATACCGCCTCGACCGCTTCATCATCGGGGTAAAGCGCCCGGTAGCTCTGCGCGTTGTGAAACAGGTTGCGGCCGTTGTCGTTGACGAAACTTTCGGAGGGCATGCCCTCGGCCATCAGCACGTCGTGGCTGTCGAGTTCGACGTGCCAATACTCCAGCGCATCGACATGCGCGGCCTTGATCACGCTGGCGCCATTGACCAGAGCGGCCGCGGGGATCAGCACCCCGTCGACGAACAGGGCGTGCATGGGGCTGACCCATAGATCGCTGGACGGGATATTGTCGGCAATCGCGCCAGCCTTGACGCAAATCGGCAGCAGATCGGGATTGGCGTTGGCAAAGCGGCCGGCATAGGAACGGTGGCCGATCCAGCGAATGGCACGATGTTCGCCCGAAGCCGTGATCACCAGATCGCCGACAGCGAGGTCTTGCACCGCGACTTGACCATCGACCATCAGAATACGCGTGTCGCGCAAGTAACAAGCGACCGCACTCACCGATACATTGAGTCCGGAAAATGTGTCGGGCGTAGTCGAACCGGTGGGCGGACCGGTAAATGTTACCGATGTTGCTACGGTAGGCAGGTCGCCATCATAGACGAGCGACAGTCCGTCGCCGGTTATCGTGTTAACTCCAAGAGATGAGAGCAAACCTCCTGTACTGGACAGCAATCCAGATGTGTTTATGGTCGCTCCTACTATCGAATATGTTCCGCTATAGCTGTTTGTGGTGTAATCTACACTCACCAGGGCGTTGACGACTGCGGTGTTGTCCAGAGCATCGACGACAGCACCATTGCCTAAAGAAATAGTAACAATATTATCAGCCATATAACGCCTCCTCTAATTACCCCCGGCGCACTCGTCAGCGTCCATGGACTGCAGGGTCAAGCTGCATCCGGCGATATCTATGGAAATATACGTGGTTCGACATAGCGTCAACCGGATTTACGACAGGTGTCGAAAAAATCCTTCAGGGCGAGCCGCTTGCCGGTGGCGTAGCTGCATTGCCGGGCTGAAGTATTTCCGAGTGGCGTCGACTTGGTGTTGCATCACAACGACATGGGGCAGGAACACCAGGATCAGCTATGGCCGCTCGTATCCGGCAGTTCCGTGCCGATCTTCGAGTCTGCGTCCCCTTTCCGGAACAGGATCACAATGCCCGAACTTCCCGAAGTCGAGACCACGGTGCGCGGGTTGGCGCGGTATCTGGAGGGGGCGGTAATCGTGCGGGTTTCGGTCAATCGGGCGGATTTGCGGCGGCCGTTTCCGGCAGGCCTGGCGCAGGCGCTGGTGGGCGGTCGGGTGACCGGGTTGGGGCGGCGGGCGAAATACGGCCTGGTGCATACCGATCGGGGGCAGACCATGGTGTTCCACCTGGGAATGTCGGGCCGGTGGCGGATCGAGCCGGACGGGGTGGACAAGCATGACCATCTGGTCATCGAGACCGACGCGGGGCATGTGCTGGCATTGAACGATGCGCGGCGGTTCGGGTCGGTGGATCTGGTGGATACGGACGCGCTGGATGCCTGGCCGGCGTTTGCCGCGCTGGGCCCGGAGCCGCTGGGGGAGTTGACGACCGGGCATCTGCGCGCGGCTTTTGCTGGGCGAAGCGCGGCGGTGAAGGGGTTGTTGCTGGACCAGCGGATCGTGGCGGGGCTGGGCAATATCTATGTGTGCGAAGCGCTGCATCGGGCGCGGATCAGCCCGGAGCGGCCTGGGGGGCAAGTGACGCGGGCGGGAATTGCGCGGCTGGCGCCGGCGATCCGGGCAGTGCTGGAGGAGTCGATCGCGGCGGGGGGCTCGACGATCCGCGATTATGCCCAGCCCAATGGCGAGCTGGGGTATTTCGCGGCGAGTTGGCGGGTGTATGGCCGCGCCGGCGAGGATTGTAGCTGTGGCGGCACGGTGAGCCGCGTGGTGCAAGGGGGGCGGAGCAGTTTCTGGTGTGCGAAGTGCCAGAAATAGCTTGGCCGCGGATGTGGAGGGGAAAGAAAGGCAGGCGTTCGACAGGCTCAGGGCGGGGGGACATGGGTGGTTAACCTGGCGCTGGCCTGCTCCCGACGCCGGATACCATAAGCGTTGTTGACGATCCGGGTCGCCGCCGGTAAGGGCCGCGCTTTCCTGCGGGCTGGACCGGGCGTGTGGCCGGGTCGTGGCTCATCGGGCGACCGCTTTATCTTTATGCCCGGGCTTGGTGGCCCGCAGCCGAACGAAGGACACACATGGCCAATTCGCCGCAAGCCCGCAAACGCATTCGTCGCAATGATGCGCGCGCCCTGATCAATGGCAATCGCCTGTCGCGCATCCGCACTTTCGTGAAGAAGGTCGAAGCCGCGCTCGATGATGGCGACAAGACGGCCGCGGCCGAAGCACTGGCGGCGGCTCAGCCGGAACTGGCCCGCGGCGTGGCGCGCGGCGTGCTGCACAAGAACACCGCATCGCGCAAGCTGTCGCGGCTGACGAAGCGGGTGGCCGCGCTTTAAGGTTTCGGGCGAAGCGTTTATATCGAAGGGCCTACCCCCGGCCTCTCCCGCGGGCGGGAGCGGAGATCGAGCACGTAACCGTTGGTTTTGCCCGGCTCGGACCTGCGTTAAGTGATTCGGCGTAGCAGGGTATTCGCTTGCGCCAGCGATGTTTGAAAAACGCCGGCGGGCGCTTCGCCGGCGTTTTTTATTATCCATTGCAACCGCTCCGGAGGCTTTTGCAAACTGACGGCAACCCCGCGATTCGGAATGTCATGCACCGGGATTTTTCGAAAATCGCATTGT
>CAXTOI010000177.1:0-6930 GCA_964245645.1 uncultured Novosphingobium sp.
CCCCCGATCCCGCCTTGCGGTAAGACCAGTCCATATAACTCTTGTCATAGCCATCGACGCTCGGCACATCGCCGCGCAGTCGGACATGTCCTGCACCGTCGGTAATGAACGCCGCACTTTGCCTGCGCGGGATCTCGATCAAGGTACGATCAAGCGAAACCACATCGACCTGCTCCACGCCCAGCCCCTCGGCATCGCTGGCAAGATGCGTATCGGTCGTAGATTCCGGTATGAACTGGCGGGTCATCAGCACCGAGCCGAGCTTGCCCCCATTCCGATCGATCACCTGCCCGCCATAATGCAGATTATACAGCGACCGGTTGTTAGTATCGGCGGTCAGCATCTTCAGGTCCGAACCGTCGGCATTCAACGAGAACAGCCGCGTATAGCCGAGGATATTTACGCCTTCATTGCGTATGTAGCGGATGCGGCAGATCACGCGAAAGTTGGTTGCCCAAAAGCAATTATGGAAATGCGCATCTCCTCCCGGACTGCGCATGATCAGCTTGGGCGGCGCGTCAGCATCCAGATCGGCGGTCGCCAGCGCTTCGGCGCCGTCGGCCAGGTTCTCGACGATGGCGACGCGTCTTCCGTCGGGCGACAAGGTCATCCCACGAATAAGCGCCCGCGCCCCAAACCGCGCGGCAAGATCGCTCAGACTAGGCGTCGCCGCCCCAGCGGGTGCAGGTGCGGGGGCGCTCTGCGCCGCTACCCGATGACCCGGCAGCACCATCGCCATTCCGGTCCACATCAAAGATTTAAGCAATACTCTGTTCACCGTCCATCCCCCTCTTGAACCCGGATGACGACCCTGGCTCCCTGACCGGGTCATATCGGCAAAAGATCGAACGGCCTAGCTCAAGGTGCGGGTCGACACTTCGCGCTGCTGACAATTCATGGTCTGGTGGGGCGATGCGCTAGAGTCTTCTCGACTGACGTCGTTTTACTCGGAAAGATTCTACCTGGTCTCGACTTCGGTCTTTTCGCGGATAGTCTGGCCGGCCAGGATCATTTCGAAGCTGAACGCGGCAAGAGCGGCGATCGCACAAACCAGTGCGCCCCCGAACAGACCGAACAGCAACCTGCCGGCGCTCCCGGATTTGATCTCACCGACGAACAGCGTCAGCGCGGCAGCACAAGTGAGAGCGCCGGCAACGGATGCGAGCAGAACGGCGACATCCAGGGTTCTCGACCGCAACCGCAGCCGCGCCGATCGGCGCGACTTCGCGTTCATCCTGGCATCCAGATCGAGCTTGTCGACCTGATCGGCGATCCGGCCGAGCCGGGTCGAGAAGACGTTGAGCAGCGAGGCGATGCCGGTGAGCAGGAATATCGGAGTGAGCGCAAGTTGCACGATGTGGGCGGCAGCGTCGATGGCGGACGGGCTGGCGTAAGGCGGCATGCGGGGGAGACCTCAAGACGAAAGCTGCGGAACATCACCCCCGCTGACTGATGCGCAACAAAAAGCCAAGGGGTCTGGCGAGATGGCGTTGTAGGCCACGATGCGAAACATAATGGGATGCAAACGTCGGTGGCTGCATGTCGATCCCCGGTGCGTCCATATTCAGGCAGTGGCGCCATCACGCACGCTAACAGGGGGTACGAGATGGATGAGGCCAGGATCAATCCGATACAAGCGGCATCATAAGCGCGCCGAGCCGTAAACCTGCCCCGTCGGGCCAGTTCCTCCCCGCCAACCCCATGACCTTGAACAACCTTCCCATCTGCTCATCCGCAGTCAACCGCGCCAGCGCCGCCGCAATCGCCGCCGCCCGATCCGGAGCCGTGCTGGCCAGGGCTTCAGCCCGCGCCGTGATCCCCAGCGCTCCTAGAAACGCTCCCTGTTCCACTGTCCCCAACCACCGCGCGCCGCCCGCCTGCGCCACCTCGGCCAGCCCGCCGAAATCCACCAGAGCGGTGATATCCGCATCGCCCGGATCGACGAACGGGTCCACCCGCGCATGCGCTTGCACCGCTTGCAGGCTCGATCCGAACGCGGGCGTCTCATAACCGTAATCGATGAACAACGCCGCCCCGCCTTGCGCCGCCAGCCGCTGTGCCACCGCCTGTACGGCCGCTGCGGCACCCGGGCAGGTCTCGATGATCGCACCCGGCGCAGCCACGCGGCGGTCGCCCGGCACCGCCGCGTCCATCGGCCGGTCGCCGGCGATCGGCACGAACCGCCCGCCCGCATGCGCCACCATCCGTTCGCGCCACCCCGCGTCGGTCATCACCAATTGCCGCACCGGCAGCGCATCGAGAAATTCGTTGGCCACTACCAGCAACGGGCCATCTTCGGGCAGGCTGGCCAGGTCATCGTGCCACACCGCATCCGGCAGCAATCCCCGCTGCACCGCGCGCAAGGCCGGCGATCCCTCGACCAGATGAACTGCCGGCGCCAGCCCGAACCGCCGCGCCACGCGCAGCGCATCGCGCGCCAGCGTCCCGCGCCCCGGTCCCGCCTCGACGTAACGCACATTCGCGGGACTGCCGGCGCGCTTCCACATATCCACCAACCAGACGCCGATCATCTCGCCGAACATCTGGCTGATCTCGGGCGCGGTGATGAAGTCCCCCGCCGCCCCCAGCGGGTCGCGCGTCGCGTAATAATGCGCCGCGACCTCGCCCATGTACTGCATTACGCTGATCGGGCCCCCGGCGGCGATCAGCCGCCGCAACCGCGCGGAAAGTACGGTCACACAAAAGACCCGGCGATCAACCGCGCCAATCGGGCCGAAACGCTCATGCCGAGACCGGCGCCACTCTTCCCAACGGTGCCCGCAACACGGCGCGGGCGATGCAGATCACCCCGACCACCATCATCGGCACGGTCAGCCACTGGCCCATCGACATGCCGGTGCGCAGCGCAAAATCCTGAAGCTGTTGATCGGGCTCGCGATAGAATTCGACCCCGAACCGCGCCAGACCATAGCCCAGCGTGAACACGCCCACCAGCAGCCCCGGCCGCCACCGCGCGCGCGTCGTCCAGAACAACAGCAGCAATACGCTACCCAACACCAGCCCTTCCAGCGCGGCCTCATACAGCTGGCTGGGATGGCGCGGTTCGCTGCCCGCACCCGGAAACACCATCGCCCATGGCACATCGGGCCCGGCGACGCGGCCCCACAACTCGCCATTGATGAAATTGGCCAGTCGCCCGAAAAACAGCCCGAACGGCACGACGACCGAGACGTAATCACAGGTCCGCAGAAACGAAATCCCCGCGCGCCGCGTCACCCAGGTGATCGCCAGCACGACCCCGATCAACCCGCCGTGAAAGCTCATCCCGCCTTCCCACAGCTTCAGCAGTTCGAGCGGATGAGTAAGCAATTGCGGGCCATAGAACACCGCATAGCCCAGCCGCCCGCCCAGAATGATCCCCAGCGTGCACCAGAAGAACAGATCATCGACATGCCGCTGCGCCAGCGGCGCGCCGGGCTGACGGATCATCCGCGATATCTGCCAGAAGCCGACGACGATCCCCGCCAGATAAGCCAGCGAATAATAGCGCAGCGTGAAGAACCCCAGGTCGATGCCCCGCTTGAGGCCGAGATCGGCCCAGTAAATCGGCTGGTGAACCGCGCTGACCGCGGCCGAAAGGGACAGGAACAGCATGACCTCCTAAAATCACCAAGCGGCGAGATTGGCGGCTTCTATCGCCTGTTCGTGCCCGATGTAAGAGCCGTAGCGAATTCGCCTTGGGCCGGGGGGTACGAAACCGCGCTATCCCCGCCGGCACTTTGCCGATAATGGCTCGATCATGACCGCTCTTCGAATTGCCAATCAACGCACCGTCATCGACCGCCGCGCTCTTACCGAAGCCATTGAAGACGCCGTTGCCACCGCCGGCAGCAAGCCCGCGCGCAACCGTCCCGCTCGGACCGTCATCGTTGAACTGCTGCGCGGCGCGCTGGCGCAGGGCCGCAGCGAAATCGCCCGCCGGCTGGCCGAGCGACCGACCGCCGGGCATGATTGCGCCGAGGCCCAGGCCTTCCTGGTCGATCAATTGCTGCGCATCATCCATGATCACGTCGTCACCAATGTCTATCCCTCGCCCAATCGCTCGACCGGTGAACGGCTGACGATCATGGCCGTCGGCGGCTATGGCCGCGGCGAAATGGCGCCGCATTCGGACGTCGATGTCGCCTTCATCACTCCGATCAAGCAGACCCCGTGGTGCGAGCAGGTGATCGAGGCGATGCTCTATTTCCTCTGGGATCTGGCGCTCAAGATCGGCCATTCCAGCCGCTCGCTCGACGAGATGGTGCGGATGAGCCGGGGCGACCTGACCATCCGCACCGCCATGCTCGAAGGCCGCTTCGTGTGGGGCGACCAAGCCTTGTACGAAGAAGCGCAGAAGCGCTTCTGGGCCGAAGTCGTCGCGGGCACCGAACGCCAGTTCGTCGGCGAAAAGCTCGCCGAACGCGCCGATCGCCACAAGCGCCAGGGCGATAGCCGCTATGTCGTCGAACCCAATGTCAAGGAAGGCAAGGGGGGTTTGCGCGATCTGCACACGCTGTACTGGATCGGCAAATACATCCACAAGGTGCGCACACCTGCACAACTGGTCGATGTCGGGCTGCTCACCGCCGAGGAATATCGCGCCTTCCGGCGAGCCGAAAACTTCTTCTGGGCAGTGCGCTGCCACCTCCATTTCCTGACCAATCGCGCCGAAGACCGGCTGACCTTCGACCTGCAGCGCGCCGTCGCCACGCGCATGAACTTCGCCGACCGCCCGGGCAAGAGCTCGGTCGAGCGCTTCATGCAATTGTTCTTCCTGCAGGCCAAGCAGGTCGGCAGCCTGACCGGCGTGTTCCTGGCCCAGCTCGATGAACAATTCGCCAGGCGCCAGCGGCGCGGCCCGTTGGCAACCTTCCGCCAGCGCCCGCGCACGCTGCGGGGTTTCCGCATCGCACAAGGCCGCATTGCGGCGCCGCGCGATGGCTGGTTTGCCGAATCCCCGATCCGCCTGCTCGAAATCTTCGTGCTGGCCGATAGCGAGCGGCTGGAAATCCACCCCGAGACGATGCGCACGATCACGCGCGACGCGCGGCTGGTGAACGGCGCACTACGCCGCGACCCTCGCGCCAACGCGATGTTCCTGGAGTTGCTGACCAGCCGCAACGATCCCGAAACGGTGCTGCGCTGGCTTAACGAGGGTGGCATCTTCGGCCGCTTCATCCCCGATTTCGGCCGCGTCAACGCGCAGATGCAATTCGACATGTATCACCATTATACCGTGGACGAACACACCATCCGCGCGATCGGGCTGATGGCCCGGATCGAAAAAGGCGAACTGCAGGCCGATCATCCGCTCGCCACCGACATCATCGGCAAGGTGCAGTCGCGCCGCGCGGTCTATGTCGCGGTGCTGCTGCATGATATCGCCAAGGGGCGCGGCGGCGACCATTCGCTGCTGGGCGCCGAGATCGCGCTCAAGCTGTGCCCGCGGCTGGGGCTGGACGAGGCTGAGACCGAGACCGTCAGCTGGCTGGTGCGCTACCATCTGGTCATGAGCGATACCGCGATGAAGCGCGATCTGGCCGACTGGAAGACGATCGCCGATTTCGTCGTCGTGGTCGAAACGCTCGACCGGCTGCGCGCGTTGGCGCTGCTGACGATCGTCGATATCCGCGCGGTTGGGCCGGGGGTGTGGAACGGCTGGAAACGTCAGCTGCTCAACGAGTTGTACAGTCTCGCCGAGGAGCGGCTGCGGCTCGGCCACGCCCCCCACGGCCGCGCGCATCGCGTCGCCGCGAAGAAGGAAGCGGTAGCCAAACGGTTGGGCAACAAGGCTGCGCTGGTCGAACGGTTCAGCAGCCAGCTCGGCGACGCCTACTGGATTGCCGAAAGCGAAGACGTGATTGCGCTGAATCTGGCGCAACTCGCCAAGGCCGACGGCGCCCCGCTGACCGTGACCACCGAATACGACGCAGCGCGCGGGGCCACGCTGGTGATGGTGCTGGCCGCCGACCATCCCGGCTTGTTCTACCGCATCGCCGGCGGCATTCATCTGGCCGGCGGCAACATCATCGACGCCCGCATCCACACCGCCCACAATGGCATGGCGGTGGATAATTTCCTGGTGCAGGACCCGCTGGGCCGACCGTTCTCCGAACCCGGCCAGCTCGAGCGGCTGCACACCGCGATCGCCGATGCTCTGGCCAACCGCACCCGGATGCAACCGCAACTGGCGGCGCGCCCGCTTGCCCGTCCGCGGGCGCATGCCTTCGACGTGCGGCCGCGCTGCGATTTCGACAACCAGGCCTCGCAACGCTTCACCGTGATCGAAATCGCCGCGCGCGATCGCCCGGCGCTGCTCAACCGCCTCGCCCGCGCCTTGTTCGAATCGCGCCTGATCGTGCATTCGGCGCATATCGCTACCTATGGTGAGCGCGCGGTGGACATCTTCTATGTTACCGATCTGCTCGGGGGGAAGATCGATGCCCCGGCGCGGATGAAAGCGATCGAAAAGCGCCTGCTCGATGCCGCAGGCGAAGAGGTGGAAACCGCCGGCCTGGCAATTGCGTGAGGCTCACACTCCCTCGTCGCCCTGGGCTCGACCTTCCATGCGTTAAAATATTCCCTCCCTACGTGACAGATCGATAGAGCCATGATCCCGAGACTGTCTTGCAGATCGCCGAAGCCGAGATTACCGTTCAACGATGAAACTGGGCTACACTATCATCTACGTCGCCGATGTCGCCGCAACGATCGACTTCTACGAGCGTGCCTTCGGGCTCGAGCGCAGGTTCGTCGACGAATCGGGCATGTATGGCGAGCTCGAAACCGGTGAAACCACGCTCGCTTTCGCAGCCGAGCCGATGGCGGAGGCCAATGGTCTTTCGATCCGCCCCAACCGTCGCGCCGAGCCCGCCGCCGGTTTCGAGATCGCCCTGGTGACCGAAGACCCGCACGCCGCCTATGCGC
>CAXTOI010000178.1:0-6917 GCA_964245645.1 uncultured Novosphingobium sp.
CACGCAGCCCATGTAGATGCGCTCGATGTCTTCGCCCGACACCCCGGCGCGTTCGACTGCGGCCTTCACTGCAGTTGCGCCCAGGTCGGTCGCCGACACCTCCGACAAGCTACCCGCCAGGCCGCCCATCGGCGTGCGCGCGTAGGACAGTATGACGACCGGATCGGATTCAGAAAACTGCGCCATGAGCTGGGAGCCTTTCGAGGAGAATGGGATGGCTTATCGGAGTGGATCGACGCGGGGCATAAAGTTGCATTGCGGCAAGCGCAATCGGGCATTTGCCGGCGACGCCCGGCGGCTGTACCGGCGGCGGCGCATCACGGCAAAAGCCCGGGAAAGCGAGGTGAAACGGCAGAACGTCGCGCTTCGGTCATGGAAAATCTCGCGTTTTCCTGCTCGCGCGGCGAAAACCTCCAGCGCCCCACTTGCGCAGCGCAGCACGCAGGACTACGGCCGGATGAAGTGGCTGGCGTCGCAGATTCACGCCCTTTTCTGCCACCCGCGCCCGCCTTGCAGAGAGAGAAGAATTGGTCGATCTTTCGCAATATCTGCCCATTTTGATTTTCCTCGGCATCGCCCTGGCATTGTCGAGCGCGTTTGTGTTCCTGCCGATGGGCGTGGCGCGGCTGACCGGCACGCATAATCCCACTACGGACAAGCTCTCCGAATATGAGTGCGGCTTCCCCGCTTTTGAAGACCCGCGCAGCCAGTTCGACGTGCGATTTTATCTCGTCGCGATCCTGTTCATCATCTTCGATCTGGAGGCGGCGTTTCTGTTTCCCTGGGCGGTCAGCCTGCGCCAGACCGGTTGGGCCGGTTGGGCGACGATGATGGTGTTCCTGGGCGAATTGATCATCGGCTATATCTATGCCTGGAAAAAGGGAGCGTTGGACTGGGAATGAATACGCTCTCTCCTACTACCGCCGGAACCGCGGTGACGCCGCCCGACCAGAGCTATTTCAACGACCTCAATGCGCAGGTGGCGGACAAGGGTTTTCTGGTCGCCGGCACCGAGGACCTGTTCCAATGGGCGCGCACCGGCTCGCTGTGGTGGATGACCTTCGGGCTCGCCTGCTGCGCGGTTGAGATGATCCATGTCAACATGCCGCGCTACGACATGGAACGCTTTGGCGTCGCCCCGCGCGCCTCGCCGCGGCAAAGCGACGTGATGATCGTGGCGGGTACGCTGTGCAACAAGATGGCCCCGGCGCTGCGCAAGGTCTACGACCAGATGTCCGACCCTAAATATGTCATCTCGATGGGCAGCTGTGCCAATGGCGGCGGCTATTATCATTATTCCTATTCGGTGGTGCGCGGCTGTGATCGCATCGTGCCGGTCGATATCTACGTGCCCGGTTGCCCGCCCACTGCCGAGGCGCTGCTGTATGGCGTGATGCAGTTGCAGCGCAAGATCAGGCGTGTGGGGACGCTGGAGCGGTGAAGAAAGTTTCGGTCTCTATCGTTTTAGCGTCGGCGATGAGCATTATGCCGTCCGTCGTTAACGCGGAAATTGGTTCCGCGCCTCCGGCTCCGGGGGTGATCAGTCTCGAGAATGTTGACTTGCCATTTTCCTGGGGGGCTAAAGATCATCCTGCCACGAAGCCTTGTGGGATAGTTCAGAGGAGCGGAGACAGCACTGATACGCTTGGGCAGCCATTTCATCAAATCGACTCCACTTGCAGTGTTGGAGGTCCCGGTGGCCCATTCTACTACGTAAAAGCACTTCGGGTTGTTTACGGAATCGGCGCCGAGGCCGCGCGTCACAGCGTCGATAAAGCAATTGCTGCGGCGAAAACTATTGTGCCAGGCGGACCTTCGCCTTTTGCTCAGGCGGGCGAGAATACGGTGCGCCAAGAAGTAATCGACTTTACCTTAAAATCTCGGGCGCTCGGGGGTAATGTCATTTTCTACGAGTCTAACGGTCGTTGTTTTTGGCAGTTTCTTGGGGTTGATAGAGGGACTGTTGTTGCTTTAGCTGTCAATTTGCCAAAAGTAAGCTGCCCTAAATATTCGAGCTTGGTCGTGACACCAGTAGTGGCTCGATTCTTTCAGAGCATTTCATTGGACGGAGTTGAATGATTCTTCACTCTGCACCGCAGATGTTCTCGAATGAGGGCGTGCTTGACATGCTTTCCACCGCGCTCGGCGACCGCGTCATAGCGCACAAGGAAGAACACGGCGAGATCGTCCTGACCGTGGCGCGCGACTCCATCGAGGACGCGCTGCGTCTGCTGCGCGATGAGCATGACTACCAGCAGTTGATGGAAATCGCCGGGGTCGATTATCCCGACCGCACCGAGCGGTTCGAAGTCGTCTATATGCTGCTGTCCGTTACCAAGAACCACCGCATAATGGTGAAGGTCTGCGCATCCGAAGCCACTCCGGTACCCACGGTCACCACGCTGTGGCCGGTCGCCGGCTGGCTGGAGCGCGAAGTCTTCGATATGTACGGCGTGATCTTTGCCGGCAATCCCGATCTGCGCCGTATCCTGACCGACTATGGCTTCGAAGGGCACCCGCAGCGCAAGGATTTCCCGCTGACCGGCTATGTCGAGCTGCGCTATTCCGAAGAGGACCAGCGCGTCGTCTATGAGCCGGTGAAGCTGGCGCAAGATCTGCGGCAGTTCGATTTCATGAGCCCGTGGGAAGGCGCGGATTACGTGCTGCCGGGCGATGAAAAGGCAACCGCTCCGCCAAAGCCGCCCGTCGACAAGCCGCAGACCACCGAGAAGCCCAAGGATGCCGGCGCGGGCGAGCCCGCCAATGCCAAGGCAGCCGATCCGACTGCGGCGCCTCCCGCGATGGTGGAAACCGCGCAGGCTGCTCCCGGCGCGCCGGCTTCCACCAATGCCGAGGCGTTCAAGGAATCGAGCACCAAGCCATGAGCATGCAACTCGAAAACTCGCCGACGAACGCCGGCGACCATATCGCCAATTACACGATCAACTTCGGCCCCCAGCATCCCGCCGCGCATGGCGTGCTGCGCATGGTCATGGAACTGGATGGCGAGATCATCGGGCGGATCGATCCGCATGTCGGCCTGCTCCACCGCGGCACCGAAAAGCTGATCGAGCAGAAGACCTATCTGCAGGCGCTGCCTTACTTCGACCGGCTCGACTACTGCTCGCCGCTGGCCATGGAATATTCCTATGTGCTGGCCATAGAGAAACTGCTCAACATCGCCGTGCCGCTGCGTGCGCAATATCTGCGGGTGCTGTTTGCCGAGTTGACCCGCATCTGCAATCACATGCTCAACCTTGGCAGCCACGTCATGGACGTGGGCGCGATGACCCCGAACCTGTGGCTGTTCGAAATCCGCGAGGATTGCCTCAATTTCTTCGAACGCGCAGCGGGCGCGCGCATGCATATGGCGTGGTACCGGCCGGGCGGGGTGCATCAGGATGTGCCGCTGAAACTGCTCACCGACATCGGCGAATGGCTCGACACGCGGCTGCCGCGATTGTTCGAGGATGCCATGAGCCTCGTCGTCGACAACCGCATCTTCAAGCAGCGCAATGTCGATATCGCGCTGGTGAACAAGGAAGACGCGCTGCGCTGGGGCTTTTCCGGACCGATGATCCGCGGCGCGGGCATTGCCTGGGATCTGCGCAAGAGCCAGCCTTACGACGTCTATTCGGCCATGGATTTCGAGATTCCTATCGGCACGCGCAGCGATTGCTACGACCGCTTCATGGTCCGCGTCGAGGAAGTGCGCCAGTCCGCCAGGATCATGAAGCAGTGCCTGGCCGAGATGCCGGCGGGACCGATCGCGTCGGATGATCGCAAGGTGGTGCCGCCCAAGCGCGGCGAGATGAAAAGCTCGATGGAAAGCCTGATCCATCACTTCAAGCTCTACACCGAAGGCTTCCATGTGCCCGCCGGCGAAGTCTATGTCGCCACCGAAAGCCCCAAGGGCGAGTTCGGCGTCTATCTGGTCAGCGACGGCAGCAACAAGCCTTATCGCTGCAAGATCCGCCCGACCGCGTTTTCGCATCTGCAGGCGATGGACTTCATGTCGAAGGGCCACATGCTGCCTGATACAACCGCGATCCTGGGCGCGATCGATGTGGTGTTCGGGGAGTGTGACCGGTGAGGGCGGTCACGATTTCGCTAGCGGGTGTCGTTCTAGCTATTTCTTACGCTGCAAATGGCGCGGGTGTTGAAGACGCTACGACCGGAAAGTTTTTAACGGATTTGCTCCTCGGGCAGAGAGACGCGGTGAAAACCATGATCGACGAACCGATCTCGCAAATGAACGGAACCGGGCCAGACGTTCTGAATGGTATGTATAAGGGTTTATGGCGTTGGCGGATTATTGAAGGTAAGGATCAGATTTCTTCTGAAGCATTTCTCGATTTGCTCGGTCACTGCCGATTTCTTAATTACACGGATGTTGGGCCGCAAGTCGGCCTTACTGGGCAAAATTTTCAAGTAGTATATGCCTGCGACGGGCCGGTTTTGTATCACTTCATGGTAAAAAAATCTGATAGGCCGGGAATGGTTCATGTATCGAATTTGGGCAAGGCTTTGAATGCTCTCCGTGCTCCTCAACAACCTGCGCAGGCCGTACCATGAATTTTCTCGACCTAATTGACGAACCTGATGTCCGAAACTGCGCGCCGCGTTCTTGTCCCTTTCGTTTTAAGGAATGGGGTTTCAGCGGGTATGCTCCGCTTCTTCGTATTGAACTCACCCGTTAATGGCTGAACGCTATCTCGAACCCGATACCCCCGAACTGCGCGCGCGCTGGGGCGGTTTTGCATGGACTGCGGAAAACGCGGAAGCTGCCCGCGCCGCCATCGCGCGCTATCCTGAGGTGCGCCAGCGCTCGGCGGTCATGCCGCTGCTGCATCTGGCGCAGCGCCAGATCGGTGTCGAGACGCAGACGCAGGGCTGGCTGCCGATCCCGGTGATGGAATTCGTCGCGCGGCAGCTCGACATGCCGGCGATCCGCGTGGTCGAGGTGGCGACGTTCTACACCATGTATAATCTGGTGCCGGTCGGGCGGTTTCATGTCCAGGTATGCCGCACTTCGCCGTGCTGGCTGCGCGGCAGCGAGGATGTGCTGACAGCCTGCCGGGCGCGCGGCATGTCGGTCGGCCATACCTCGGCCGACGGCCTGTTCACGCTGACCGAGGTCGAATGCATGGGCAATTGCTCCAGCGCGCCGATGTTCCAGATCAACGACGACAATTACGAAGACCTGACCGCTGACAGCGCCGGGCACATCCTCGATGAACTGGCGGCGGGGCGCTGGCCGAAGGTCGGCACGCAACTGCCCGGTCGCCATACGGTGGAGCCGCTGGGCGGGCCAATTACGCTAGCGGCAATGGTCGATGCCAATCACGATTACCGGGGGAATGGTGATGACCGAAGAACGTGAGAAATTCATTGCGGAAATGCTGCAGGCAATTCGCAAGGACATCGCTGAGGTAAAGAAGGATATGGTCGATCTCGGTTTGCGGCAAAGCGCCACCGAGCATTTCGAGCAGGGCATAATGGCGCATTTCGCCTCGATGCATTCCTCAATCGACGATCTTCGGCAGGATATGCGGCAGGTCAAAACCAGACTGGAGCTTGTCGGGGAATGAGCTTTCCTGATTTCTTATGCGGGGCCTTGCCGATGCTCCTCGGTGATTTCTATTGGATCGCTCGCTGATGCTCGCTGATCGGGATCGCATCTTCACCAATCTTTACGGCTACCAGTCGTGGCATCTCGATGCCGCACAAGCGCGCGGCGATTGGGACAATACCAAGGCGCTGCTCGAACGCGGGCAGGATGCGATCATTCAGGAGATGAAGGATTCGGGCCTGCGCGGGCGAGGCGGCGCTGGTTTCCCCACCGGCATGAAGTGGAGCTTCATGCCCAAGGAATCCAAGGATGGCCGGCCCAGCTTCCTGGTGATCAACGCCGATGAATCCGAGCCGGGCAGTTGCAAGGACCGCGAGATCCTGCGCCATGACCCGCACAAGCTGGTCGAGGGCGCGCTGGTCGCGGGTTTCGCGATACGCGCGCGAGCGGCGTATATCTATGTCCGTGGCGAGTATATCCGCGAGGCCGAAGTGCTCTCGGCGGCGGTGCAGGAGGCGTATGACGCGGGGCTGATCGGCAAGAACGCCTGCGGCTCAGGCTATGATTACGACGTGTTCGTCCATCGCGGCGCGGGCGCCTATATCTGCGGCGAAGAGACGGCGATGCTTGAAAGCCTGGAAGGCAAGAAAGGTCAACCGCGCCTCAAACCGCCATTTCCGGCCGGGGCCGGGCTGTATGGCTGCCCGACCACGGTCAACAATGTCGAAAGCATCGCCGTGGCGCCGACGATCCTGCGGCGCGGCGGGGCGTGGTTTGCCGGCTTCGGCGCCAAGGGTAACAGCGGCACCAAGCTGTACCAGATCAGCGGCCATGTCGAGAAGCCATGCGTCGTCGAAGAGGCGATGAGCATCCCCTTCCGCGAGCTGATCGAGAAACATTGCTGCGGGATTCGCGGCGGCTGGGATAATCTGCTGTGCGTGGTTCCCGGCGGTTCGTCGGTGCCGCTGGTGCCGGCGGCGCAGATCATCGATGCGCCGATGGATTTCGACGGGTTGAAGGCAGTCGGCTCGGGGCTGGGCACCGCGGCGGTGATCGTCATGGACAAGTCCACCGACGTGGTCGAGGCGATCAGCCGGTTCTCGCATTTCTATATGCATGAAAGCTGCGGCCAGTGCACGCCCTGCCGCGAAGGCACCGGCTGGATGTACCGCATCATGGAACGGCTGCGTACCGGCGAGGCCGAGGTGCCCGAGATCGACATGCTCCAGCAACTGACAAAGCAGGTCGAAGGGCATACGATCTGCGCGCTGGGCGATGCGGCGGCGTGGCCGATCCAGGGGTTGATCCGGCATTATCGGCCCGAGCTGGAACGCCGGATCAACCC
>CAXTOI010000179.1:0-5092 GCA_964245645.1 uncultured Novosphingobium sp.
AAAAGATCACCACCAGCGCCAGCAAGGTCTGCAAAGCGGCCATCGCCAGCGCCGGCTCAGCCCGGCCCGGCTGGAACTTCAGCGGCTCCAGCGCACCTTCCGTCGCCTCCTCGGGGCTGTTGATCTCCTGCAGAATATACAGCCCATAGGCCGCAACAAACAGGATCGCGAGCCAGGGCTTCCAGACAAACACCATTGTGCCCAGCGCCACCTTTGCAACGAAGATCGCCAGAAACCAGCCCTGATCGCGACTGAGACGTCGAAAGACGCGCTGAATGTCCGGCGTCTGCGGCAGCTTGAGCTTGCACAGCAACAGCGTGACTCCCACCGTCGCATAAGCGACCGTCGATAGCGCCAGCGGCCCGCCAAGCGCCGCGCCGACACCCAGTTCCTTCGATCCGGCCCCGCGAGGAAAGGCGACCGCGACCAGCGTGACCACGCTCTCCGGCAGCGCCGTGCCGAATGCCGCCAGAATGGTGCCGGTGGCCTTTTGCCCGAAGGCCATCTTGTGCCCCACCCACTCGACGCCGTTCACGAAGAACTCGCAGGACAGATAGATGACGATGGCCGAGGCAAGCAGGACTACAGCACTCAGCCACAGGTTAGGCATCGCTTCCTACTCCGCCAACGCCACCACCGAATTGGCGGCACTCAACACTGCGCGCACGCTGGCCGTTGCGATATCCTCATCGATCCCGACCCCCCAAACCGTCTCGCCCGAAGGCCCGGTACATTCGACATAAGCTGCGGCGCGCGCTTCCGAACCCGCGCTCATCGCGTGCTCCAGATAGTCGCGCACCGCCAATTCGACGCCGAAGCTCGACGCCAATGTCGCCACCACCGAAGAAATCAGCCCATTGCCGCGCCCGGACACCGATCGTTCCTGACCGCCAACCCCGATCTTGCCGGTAAACAGCCGCGTGCCATCCGCGCTACGCGCTTCGTCATAATCGACCAGCTGGAAATGCTCCGCCGATCCCTGGTGATAGACTCGCTGGAACACCTCCCAGATGTCATTGGCGTGCAGTTCGCGCCCCGCCGCATCGGCCAATTCCTGCACATGGCGCGAGAAATGCGGCTGCATGCGCTTCGGCAATTTGAGCCCCTGATCCGCCTCCAGCACCCAGGCGAAACCGCCCTTGCCGCTTTGCGAATTGACCCGGATCACCGCCTCGTAGGATCGGCCCAGATCGGCCGGATCGATCGGCAGATAAGGCACCGCCCAGAGTTGGTCGTTGCGCGCCTGCTGTGCCGCAAAGCCCTTTTTGATCGCATCCTGATGGCTGCCCGAAAAGGCGGTGAACACCAATTCGCCGCCATAGGGATGCCGCGCGGCGACGGGCAGCTGGTTGCAATATTCGACCGTCTGGATAATCTCGTCGATGTTGGAAAAGTCCAGCTGCGGATCGACGCCCTGCGTGTAGAGGTTGAGCCCGACCGTCACCAGGCAGCAATTGCCGGTGCGCTCGCCATTGCCGAACAGACAGCCCTCGACGCGATCGGCCCCGGCCATCAGCCCCAGTTCGGCCGCAGCGACGCCCGTGCCGCGATCATTATGCGTGTGCAGGCTGATCACTGCGGCATCCCGGTTCGGCAAATTGCGGCAGAAATATTCGATCTGGTCGGCATATATATTGGGCGTCGCCGCCTCGACCGTGGCCGGCAGGTTGAGGATGATCGGATGCTCCGGCGTCGGGCGCAGCACATTCATCACCGCCTCGCAGCATTCCAGGCTGAAATCGAGTTCGGCGGTCGAAAAGGTTTCGGGGCTATATTCGAAATGCCAATCGGTCTGCGGAAACCGCGCTGCCTGATCGCGCATCACCTTGGCGCCGCCGACCGCAATATCCCTGATCTGCGGCGGCTCGAGCCCGAACACCACCTGCCGCCACAGCGGCGACACCGCATTATACAGATGGACGATCGCGGCATGCACCCCGGCCACGCTTTCGAACGAGGTCCGTATCAGATCCTCGCGCGATTGCGTCAGCACCTGGATCAGCACATCGTCCGGCACGCGCCCGCCATCGACCAGTTCGCGAATGAAGTCGTATTCGGTCGCGCCCGCTGCCGGGAAACCGACCTCGATCTCCTTCAGCCCGACCTTGACCAGCAGGTCGAAAAAGCGGTTCTTCTTCTCGGCGCCCATCGGGTCGATCAGCGACTGGTTGCCGTCGCGCAGATCGGTCGACAGCCAGCGTGGCGCCTTGGTAATGGTGCGGAGGGGCCACTGCCGGTCGGGCAGATCGATCTGGGGAAACGCCCGGTATTTCACCGAGGGGTCTTTGAGCATGGTCATGACGGGAACTCGAACTTGAGGATTACGACGGGATGGCTGTGCCCTTTGGCGCGTCATGCGCGCCCACGGCACGCCGAATCACGCCAAAGGGCGGATAAGTCGCAGGCTTAGCCCAAGCGCGGTCGCGGTCATGGTATGAGCCTATGCGGGTGACGGCGCGCGCTGTAAAGAGGGTTATCCCGCTCGCACGGCGAATGACAGCGTCATCAGCGCCCGCGGGCCACGGCCAGCGTCTCGAACCAGTCCAGATAAGCGTCGGCGCAAGGCTCGGGCGCCAGATGCGCGATCAATCCCGCCAGCCGCGCCGGGTCGGGTGCGCCTGCCGCGCGCACGGCCAGCAAAGCCTCTGCCAGGCCCTCGGCATCGCGCCCCGGCACGATCCGCCCCGCTTCCGGACTGCTCAGCAGATCGTGCAGAAACGGCGAGCAATCGGTGGATACCACCGGAACGCCATGCGCCAGCGCCTCCACCGCCACTGCCGGGCCGCCTTCGAAGCGCGAGGTGATGAGCAGTGCCCCTGCTCCCTGCAGCCAATGATCGATCCCCGGCACATGGCCAGGCATGGCGACCATGCTGTCCAGCCCCAGTTTTGCCACCCGCTGCCGCGCGACCTCCAGCCCGGCACCATCGCCCAGCATGGTCAGATGCGCCGAAACGCCTCGATCGTGCATCCGGCGATGAAGCGCGGCAATCGTCGCCAGCGCCAGCGGTACGTCCTTCTGCGGCTCGAAGCGGCCGGCCCAGACCACTTCGAAACAGCCATCAGCGCGCGCCGGACGCGCGGGTTCGATCGATTTTGCGAGAAATACAGGGTCATACAAGGTGCGCACCCGGATCCCCGGTAGCATCGCCGCCAGATCGCGGGTGAGCCCGGCATTCATCGCCGCCACCCCATCGACCGATGGATGATACCGCTGCATCACCCAGCGCGCCGGTCGCCGCAGCAGTCCGCGTGGCAGCGCCGGGTTGGAAATCTTGGCCACCAGCGCTCCGCGCTCGAGGATCTTCGAAAAGGCCGGGATCAGCGGCATGTGGAAATTGCCCGGCAGGAAGATCACGTCAGGATTGAGTCTGGCGATCGCGCGCGCCATCGCCGGACCCAGTCGCACCCGCGAAAACAGGCTGCGCGGGATCGGCGGGTCCAATTCTACGATGGTAACGCGCGGATCGACATCGGCGCGGGCATCGCCTTCGCGCGATCCGCACAGGATCGTCACCTTGTGTCCCCGGTCGCACCAGTGGCGCGCCAGGCCGATCGCGACGCGCTCGGTGCCTCCGCGTGGAAAGTCGTGAAAACAGATCAGGATGCGGCGCGATACGCCGGGCGCCGATCGGCCTGCAGTATTTGATCTGGTCAGGCTGGCCACCGCCCCGATATCGGGCTGCGGCGGGTACACGGGATCATCCCAAGTAGATCGTGATGCCGACAATCAGTTCGCCCTATCCACAATCATTTTTTCGACGACATCAAGCCGGCCGCTGGATGGGAGCCTGGCTCGGCACCATTAATGCCTGGCGTTCCGCCTATGGGCAGGGCGCTGTGTCCTGTAAAGTACGAAGCGGTTGGACCGCCGACGTTGCTACGTTCCCGTGAGCCGCTAATAACGGTGGGATGAACCCGGCGGCGCTCAAGCTCAAGATCCAGCTTATGTGCGGCAGCGAAATTGCCATGGGGCCGGGCAAGGCCGACCTGCTCGATGCGATCAAGCGCCACGGCTCGATTTCGGCAGCGGCGCGGGCGATGGGCATGAGCTATCGGCGCGCCTGGCTGCTGGTGGATTGCATGAATCGCTGCTGGCACGAACCGCTCGTGGCAACGGCGCCGGGGATGGCGAGGGCCGGCGGTGCGACGATCACTGATCTGGGCGAACACATCCTGGCGCATTTCCGCGCGCTTCAGGACAATCTGGCCGATGCCGCGGCGGGCACCGAATACGCGGCCTTGGCGCGGGCCATGCTGGATGCACCGAAGATGAGCCAGAAACCCTGATTTAGAGCTTTGTTTTCGCGTGATTTATCGCGAAAGACCGGTACCCACTTTTCGCATCACGTGCAGCAGATAGGTTCAGCCCGGCGTTTTTTCCCCGACGCGCAGAAACAACCGATTCAGCCGGCCCGAAGGCAGGCACCAGAACAGCGCGACCAGGGCTGCGCATGCGATGCCCAGGCGCGGCGAGACAAAGCTCAGCGGCGCGCCCAGCAGATAGATCAGCGTGGCGGCGTAGGCCTTGCGGGTGCTGGCGGTATAATAGCGCCGTGCCGCCTCGTGCTGTACGCCATTGCGGCGAATGATCGCCTGCAAGGCGCTGTATGTGATCGACGGCAACAGCATGGCCAGCAAATACAGCAGCGTCGCGTCGCGCCCAAAACGGTGCTGGCCAAGATAAGCCGTGGCAAAGGGCACCAGCGACAGCGTGAACAGCAGGCTCATATTGGCCCACAGCAACCCGTTGCTCACCTCACGCGCGTGGCTGAACAAGCGATGATGATTGACCCAGTAGATCGCCACATAGACATAGCTGAGCGCATAGGCGAGGAAGGTCGGCCACAGCGTCCATAGCGCCGATATGTCGTCGCCTGCGGGTACTCTCAGGTCCAGCACCATGATCGTGACGATGATGGCGATCACGCCATCGGAAAAAGCCTCGATCCGGGTAATGCCGCCGCTGCCTTCCTCCTCGGCCATGAAAATGCCTTTTCAACGCGGTAACTCAGCGTGGTTCGACAAGCCTAGAGTCTTTGCGAGTGAGACGGTGCCAGCCCGCTCCCCCGCCCGGCCACCCAGTCATGGTA
>CAXTOI010000179.1:5102-6902 GCA_964245645.1 uncultured Novosphingobium sp.
GTATAATATGGGTGGCCGGGCGGGGGAGCGGGCTGGCACCGACTCGACGTCAGTCGCAAAGACTCTAATTACGGTTCTTGTCCACCAGCGCATTCGCGCCGATCCACGGCATCATCGCCCGCAGTCTGGCGCCCGTTTCCTCGATCGGATGCGCCGCAGCGGTCTTGCGCGCAGCTTTCAGTTCGGGCTGGCCGGCGCGGTTGTCGAGCACGAAGTTCTTTACGAAGCGGCCCGAGGTGATGTCGGCCAGGATGCGCTTCATTTCGGCCTTGGTGTCGGCGGTGATCACCCGCGGCCCGCTGGTGATGTCGCCGTATTCGGCGGTGTTGCTGATCGAATAGCGCATGTTGGCGATGCCGCCTTCATACAGCAGGTCGACGATCAGCTTGGTCTCGTGGAGGCATTCGAAATAGGCCATTTCGGGGGCATAGCCAGCTTCGACCAGCGTCTCGAAGCCCGCCTGGATCAGATGGGTGATGCCGCCGCACAGCACCGCCTGCTCGCCGAACAGGTCGGTTTCGCATTCCTCCTTGAAATTGGTCTCGATGATTCCTGACCGCCCGCCGCCGACGCCCGAGGCATAGGCCAGCGCAACGTCATGCGCATTGCCGGTGGCATCCTGCGCGATGGCGACCAGGCAGGGCACGCCGCCGCCGCGGACATATTCGCTGCGCACGGTGTGGCCCGGGCCCTTGGGCGCGATCATGATCACGTCGATGTCGGCGCGTGGCTCGATCAGGCCGAAGTGGACATTGAGGCCATGGGCAAAGGCCAATGCGGCGCCGGGTTTGAGATTGGCATGAACGTCCTCGGCGTAGATCGCGGCCTGCAGTTCGTCGGGGGCCAGGATCATCAGGATATCGGCCCAAGCGGCGGCGTCCTGGTTGCTCAGCACCTTGAAGCCAGCCGCTTCGGCCTTTTTCGCGGTGGCCGAGCCGGCACGCAACGCGATCGCGACTTCCTTGACGCCGCTATCGCGCAGGTTCTGCGCATGGGCGTGGCCCTGGCTGCCGTAGCCGAGCACGGCAATCTTCTTGCCCGTGATCAGGTTGATATCGCAATCGGCGTCGTAATACACTTTCACGTCGGTTCCCCTTGGGCCTGTGTGTGGGCGCCCCTGCCGCAGCGAGGGCTGTGGATCAATATAATTAGGCTGCCTTTGCCCCCCGGATCATGCCAACGATTCCCGTCCGTCCAACCTCCACCAGCCCCAAATCGCGCATCAGCGCCACGAAGCTGTCGATCTTGTCCGGCGGCCCGGTCAGCTCGAATACGAAGCTGGCGGTGGTGGTATCGACCACCTTGGCGCGAAAGATGTCGGCGACGCGCAGCGCCTCGGCTCGAATATCGCCGGTTCCCGCCACCTTGATCAGCGCCAGCTCGCGTTCGACGAAGGGCCCGACTTCGGTCAGGTCGATCACCTTGTGCACCGGCACCAGCCGACCCAGTTGCGCATGGATCTGGTCGATCTGCGCCGGCGGACCATGGGTGACGATGGTGATCCGGCTGACCGCATGGTTCTCGGAAATATCCGCCACGGTCAGGCTGTCGATATTATAGCCACGCGCGGTGAACAGTCCTGCGATCTTGGCCAGGATCCCCGCCTCGTTATCCACGGTGACCGTAAGCACATGCCGCTCGCTCGCCTCTTGCTTGATCTTCATGACTTCTTTTTCCTAAAGCCCACTCCCGTTGGCCTTCGGCCTACGGCTCAGGGGAGGGGTTGGGGGAGGGCCCTTCGCCTTGTTCTTCTTTTCAACACCGCGCACGACGGAAGAAGAAACCCCCGCCCCCCAACCC
>CAXTOI010000180.1:0-6830 GCA_964245645.1 uncultured Novosphingobium sp.
ATCGATATCCGATCTCACGATTTCCATTAGTACGGACAAGGAGCGAGCGGCCGGGGTGGGCCCTGCTCGATGGCGGTCTCGTATACGAAGGTACTTGGGAAGTCAGACCGGACAGTTTTGCGGGAGGTATGGAGGCGCGGGTCGGGATCGAACCGACGCATAAAGGTTTTGCAGACCTCTCCCTTACCACTTGGGTACCGCGCCCCGGGGTGTTCGCTGACGCCGGCTGGGGTTGTCTGGAGCGGGAGACCGGGGTCGAACCGGCGACATCTTCCTTGGCAAGGAAGCACTCTACCACTGAGCTACTCCCGCCCTGCCTTTGCAAGTATACGAAACTCGCGGCGATGGGTCAACCGAGTCCGCGTGTCGCGGACAAGAAGAAGGGCACCCTTGCGGATGCCCTTCCGGGGTAGTGAGACGGTCGTCTATTCCTGGCCGGCGATGCCAGGGGCGGCGGCCATGCCGTCGTCATCGGCGGCGGGCTGCTGGGTCTCGAAGCGGCACATGGCCTGAGCCTGCGCGGCATGTCGGTGACGGTCGTCCACCTTATGCCCACGCTGATGGAGCGGCAACTCGACGAGGCGGCGGGCTGGTTGCTGAAAGCCGAGCTGGAGCGCCGGGGCCAGATCATCCTGACCAGCGCCGATACCGGGGAAATCGTCGGCAACGACGGTCATGTCGTCGGCGTCAGGCTGAAGGATGGGCGCGAAATTCGCGCCGACATCGTGGTCATGGCGGTCGGCATCCGCCCGGCGACGAGTCTCGCCAAAGCGGCCGGGTTGGAAGTGGAGCGCGGCATCCTCGTGGACGACCACATGGTGACCTCCGACCCGGCGGTGCTGGCCGTGGGCGAATGCGTGCAGCATCGCGGGAACTGCTATGGGTTGGTCGCACCGCTGTGGGATATGTGCCGCGCGCTGGCCGATCATGCCACCGACGCGCCCACCGGTTATGAAGGCTCGGTCACTTCGACCAAACTCAAGGTCTCCGGGATCGACCTGTTTTCGGCGGGAGACTTCTCGGGCGGCGACGGCGCCGAGGATATCGTCATGCGTGATGCCGCGCGCGGGCTCTACAAGCGCGTGGTGGTCAGGGACAACCGGCTGGTGGGCGCCGTGCTTTATGGCGAGACGGCAGATGGCAACTGGTATTTCGATCTGCTGAAACGCGGCGAGGATATTTCGGACATCCGCGAGGCGCTGATCTTCGGCCAGGCGTTTGCCTCGGGCGGGATGCCGGCGGACCCGCATGCCGCCGTCGCCGCTTTATCCGACGATGCCGAAATCTGCGGCTGCAACGGGGTTTCCAAGGGAAAAGTCGTCAAGACCATCCTTGGGGGCGCCGGCAGTCTCGATGCAGTTCGCGCGCAGAGCAAGGCGTCGGCCAGTTGCGGCAGTTGCACAGGGCTGGTCGAAAGCCTGCTGGCCGTCACGCTGGGCGAGGATTACAGCGGCGCGCGCGGCGTAAAGACCTTGTGCAAATGCACCAGCTTCTCGCATGGCGAAGTGCGCAAGCTGATCCTCGAAAAGGAACTCAAGGCGATCCCGCAAGTCATGCAGGAGCTGCACTGGTCGACCCCCGACGGTTGCGCCTCGTGCCGGCCGGCGCTCAACTACTATTTGCTCTGCGCCTGGCCGGGCGTCTATGCCGATGACCAGCGCAGCCGCTTCGTCAATGAACGCATGCACGCCAACATCCAGAAGGACGGCACCTATTCGGTCGTCCCGCGCATGTGGGGCGGCGTTACCACCCCGGACGAATTGCGCGCCATTGCCGACGCCGCCGACAAGTTCGGCGCGCGGCTGGTCAAGGTAACCGGCGGCCAGCGCATCGACCTGTTCGGCATCCACAAGGAAGATCTGCCGGCGATCTGGGGCGATCTCAATGCCGCCGGCATGGTGTCGGGTCATGCTTACGGCAAGTCGCTGCGCACCGTGAAGACCTGCGTCGGCAGCGACTGGTGCCGCTTCGGCACGCAGGATTCGACCGGGCTTGGCATCCGTATCGAGCAGATGACCTGGGGCAGCTGGATGCCGCACAAGTTCAAGATCGCGGTCAGCGGCTGCCCGCGCAACTGTGCCGAATCGACGATCAAGGATTTCGGCGTGATCTGCGTCGACAGCGGTTATGAATTGATGGTCGGCGGCAACGGCGGCATCAAGCTGCGCGGTACCGACCTCCTCTGCAAGGTAGCGACCGAGGCCGAGGCGATGGCAATCTGCGCGGCCTTCGTACAGTTCTATCGCGAAGACGCCTGGTATCTCGAACGCACTGCGCCGTGGATCGAGCGTGTGGGGCTGGAGCGGGTCAAGGCGGCGCTGTTCGACGATCCCGAGGCGGTAGCCCGGCTGGCGGCGCGTTTCCGCTATTCGCAGCAATTCATGCAGGACGACCCCTGGGCTCGCCGCGCTGCCGGCGAGGATGCGCAGTTGCACCAGCACCTCGCCGAAGTCCGCCCGCTGGTTGTCGCCAATTCGCTGGAGGTGGTCTCGTGATCGGCGATTGGCTCGACATCGGCCCGGTAGGACAGATCGCCGCCGGCAATGCCCGCACCCTGCCGGTACGCGGCGGGCGCGAGATCGCCGTGTTTCACACCCTGAACCATGAGTTCTACGCGCTGGTCAACGCTTGCCCGCACAAGGCCGGGCCGCTGTCGCAGGGGATCGTCCATGGCAATGTGGTGACTTGCCCGCTGCACAATTGGAATATCTCGCTCAGGACCGGTGAAGCGCTGGGCGAAGACATGGGTTGTGTGCCGACGATCCCGCTCAAGGTCGATGCCGGGCGGATTTACCTGCTGCGCGCCGCCGTGGTCGGTCAGTCGCCGGCACAGGCTGCCTGACCGGAGGTTCGCGATGGACGATTGCTCCGACTTCTCTTCAGGCAGCATCTGGCTGGTCGGCGCCGGGCCGGGCGACCGCGAACTGTTGACGCGCAAGGCCGAGCGGTTGATCCGCGCCGCCAGCGTGATCTTCCACGATGCCCTCGTCGGTCCGGCCGTGCTGGATTTCGCCGCTGCCGACGCGCGCCTGGTCAATGTGGGCAAGCGTGCCGGGCGGCATTCGCGCGATCAGGCCAGCATCGACGCCATGATCGTCGCTGCGGCGCGAATGGGCGAACGCGTGGTCCGCCTGAAGGGCGGCGACCCGGCGATCTTCGGGCGCGCCGACGAAGAACTGAGCGCCGCCCGCGAAGCTGGAGTGCCGATCCGGATTTGCCCCGGTGTTACCGCGGCAAGCGCGGCAGCGGCCAGCCTGGGTGCCTCTCTGACGCTGCGAGGAATGGCACGACGGCTGAGCTTTGTCACCGCTCATGTCCGGGCCGGAGAGGAACTTGATCTTGACTGGCACGCACTTGCCGACCCTGCTGCGACCCTGGCGGTCTACATGGGAAAGGCAGCCGCAGGTATCGTCTCGGCTCGCCTTCTAGCCGCAGGAATGCCGGGCGATACGCCGGTTGCGCTGGTGGAGAGCGCCAGTCTGCCAAGCGAACGCTGCTTCAACACCAGGCTGGACCTGCTGCCCCTGGCGGCCCGTGCGGCACTGGCCGACGGACCAGCGCTGCTGCTGATTGGACAAGGCTTTGCCAAGACATCCGCCGATGCTTTGCCTGGGCAGAAAAGCTGCACCGTGGCCCGAGGCGAAGATCACTCCCGGCAATAGCAAGATCCGGGATTACACCGGCTTGCGGTGTTCGCCCTTGACCCAGCGCACGGTGCCGGAACTGGCGCGCATCACTACGCTTTCGGTGGTCATTACGCCATCACGGCGATGCTTCACGCCGTCGAGCAGCGAGCCGTCGGTCACGCCGGTGGCGGCGAAAATGCAATCGCCCTTGGCCAGTTCCTTGAGATCGTAGATTTTGTTCAGATCGGTGATGCCCCATTTGCGGGCCCGCGCCTTTTCATCGTCGTTGCGGAACAGCAGCCGTGCCTTGAACTGGCCGCCGACGCAGCGCAGCGCCGCGGCCGCGAGCACGCCTTCGGGCGCGCCGCCCGAGCCCATGTAGATGTCGATATTGGTGTCGTCGTTAGTGGTGGCGATCACCCCGGCAACGTCGCCATCGGGGATCAGCTGGATACCGCAGCCGATCGCGCGCAATTCCTCGATCAGCTTCGTGTGGCGCGGCCGGTCGAGTACGCAGACGATGATGTCGGCCGGGGCCACGCCCTTGAACGCGGCGATCGCGGCAACGTTCTCGGTCGGCGACTTGGCCAGATCGATGATGCCCTCGGGATAGCCCGGGCCTACCGCCAGCTTTTCCATGTAGACATCGGGCGCGTTAAGCAATCCGCCCTCTTCGGCGATCGCCAGCACGGTCAACGCATTGGGACCGGCGGTCGCGGTGATCGTCGTGCCCTCCAGCGGATCCAGAGCGATGTCGATCTTGGGTCCGTGGCCTTGCGCCGAGCCGACCTTCTCGCCGATATACAGCATCGGCGCCTCGTCGCGCTCGCCCTCACCGATCACTACGGTGCCGTCGATCTCCAGCTCGTTGAGCGCTTCGCGCATCGCTTCGACCGCAGCTTGGTCCGCCGCCTTTTCATCGCCGCGTCCGATCAGCCTGGCCGAATTGATTGCCGCTGCTTCGGTCACACGCACCATTTCGAGGACGAGAACACGGTCGAGTACCTTGCTGGCGGGGGTGGACGTCATGAGGCGGGCTGTCCTTCAATGTCTGGGATATGAACGCGCTTAGCTAGGCGGGAGAGGCTTGTCGAGACAAGCACCTGAACGATTATTGTGCGGCGTTGTGCAAGGCCAGCCAAGGCTGCGTTTTTGCAGGGCCGCGATCGCTATGCGCGCTTCCATGTCGGGGTGCGAGAGGCGAATCCCATGCTTTTCACTTGGCGCAGCGCGGTCCAGCTCGGTACCGCATCAACAATCCTGTCCGAGGAAGCTCGCAATGCCGTCTGCCCATGGGGGCCAGTTTTACCGTGGAGGTAGTTTCAGTGTAATCATTATTTCAAGTTGCGGCCTGCTTTCGCATCAAGCGCCCATGCCTCGACAGAAGCGAGCGCACCGCGCGGATTAGCGGCTTCTCAACGATCAGGTGGATCAGCACGCCCGCCGCCACAGCGGCCACGACAGTTCCAGTAACGACTATGTACAGCGGCGTATGATGAGCAAAATGGGCCCAAACTGTCAGCACTGGTGTAGCTATGTGGAAATGAAACAGATAGATCGAGAAAGACGCATCCCCCATCAGCGCGCCAAACCGTGACAGACGATCATCGGTCGTCGCCAAGCGCGATGAAAAGTACACTAAGCCACCGGCAGTGACGGCAAACTGGGCGGTGTTGCCCACCGACAGCCAGGGAAATGGTGAGATTGCACCAAGCGCGAGGGTAGCTGCAGCAAGCAGTGCGGTTGCGAGAAACGGATGGATGCCGGCAAGAACGATCGGATCGCGCCGTCGGAGCCACAGAAGCCCCACGACCATGCCGGCGCCGAATTCGAGGTTGGCGCTACTGAACAGAATGGTCAATGGATCGCTCCGGCTGAATTCCATCGCCGCACCGCCGCGGACCGCGGCAATTATGATCGGGGCGAAAATCCACAAGCAAAGTAACGGACGGAACTTTTTCGGCCCCAACCACGCAATCGCAAACACGGCGTAAAAGATTAATTCATTTCGGAGTGTCCATATGACGGTGGGTTCGACCGACCCGAAGGGCACCAGCGACATTGCTCGAAGATACGGAAGACCAGCCGCCGAAAAAGTCGCACCCCGTAACCGCAACGCGGCGTGAGTCATGACGGCAACCCACATGAGCGGCACAATTCGGGAAAAGCGATTGGCCAGGAAGTCCCCGCGCGCGACTCGCGGCGAAAAATCATCCGCCTTCAGCGCCACCATAGTGATGATGAAGCCGCTGATTACAAAAAAGATATCGACGCCCTGAGCGCCATGCTCCAGCATCCCAGATAAAAATGTCTGCCCGAAATATTTTGGATATGCGGCCATCGAAGCCACATGGGTGCAGACTACCGCCACGGCGCAAATTCCGCGGAGGTATTGTATTCCTGCCAGCGCGCGCTTGTCGCCCATCTTCGTTCCCCTCGATGTGCGTTCCATTGGGGTCCATATTACAAAATGATGTAAATTAACCACCTCTTTGCCAGCGGAGCCGCTCCTTACGGACAAACAGCCACTCGTAGAGTGCTACGAAGTAACGAACAGAGCGCAAGAGCGAAAGCCGCCGACGGCCATCGCACCTTCACCCTGATTCGAGCCTTATCGCGTCACTTCCCCAATAATTGCATGACCAACGGCTGCGCCAGCAAACCCGCCGAGCCGTCGAGCAGTTGCAAAGCCCTGGCCACCGCCGACTCGGGTGCTTCATGCGTGACCATCGCGACCAGCACTTCGCCCTCGTTGTCGGTGCGGCCCTTCTGGATCAGGCTTTCGATCGACACCCCGGCATCGCGCATCGCCGCGGTGATTTCGGCCAGCACCCCCGGCCGGTCGGCGACGATGAAGCGGATGTAGGCGCGGCTGCGGCGGTGGCCGGACGCGGCCGGAGCCATCTCCAGCAGCGAGTTCACCGGCACCGAGAACGGCATGTCGGCCTCGAACCCCGCCTCGATCCCGCGGGCGATGTCGATGATATCCGCCACCACCGCGCTGGCGGTCGGGCCATCGCCCGCACCCGCGCCCTGGAACAGCAGGCGGCCGGAGAAATTGCCCTCCACCACCAGCGCGTTGGTGGCGCCGTCGACATGGGCCAGCGGATGATCGAAGGGGACCAGATGCGGCTGGACGCGCTGGAACAGCCCGGACTGCACGCCACCGCCGCCATGATCGATCTCGGCCATGCCGATCAGGCG
>CAXTOI010000181.1:0-6772 GCA_964245645.1 uncultured Novosphingobium sp.
GTATAATATGGGTGGCCGGGCGGGGAAGCGGGCTGGCACCGACTCGACGTCAGTCGCAAAGACTCTAGTGTCACGCGATAATTGCAGGCGCCCCCGGCGCCTGGCGGATAGCCTGGCTCAATTGCAGAAACGCGCGCGGCAGCAGCGGCAGGCCGATAAAATAGGCCGGCATGACGATCGCGCCCCAGTAAAACGTGTCGGCGCGCGAGAACAGCGAGATCATCACTGCGTATCCGGCGAACAGCAGGATCGCGAACAGCCCCGATCGCCCCGGCAGCGCCAGCCAGCCTAACAGCGGCAGCATCGCCCCCAGCAGCGCGAGGCCCAGCGGCAATCCCTGCAGCACCGAGGTGAAGATCACCGCCTTGAGAAAGGCCGAGAAGCCTTGCCCGGCATGCCAGCCCGCCGAGACGATGTCACCCGGCCGGATCTGCGGCGCAACGGCTTGCGCATGCAGCGCCATGATGCCGATGAAAACCCACAGCACCGCCGCCCAGCCTGCGACTTCGCGCCAGCGCTTGTCATGAATGGCAAAGGCAGCCGCGAGCAGGACGAACGGCAAGGCCAGTTCGCGGATCGCCAAGGCGGCGGCGGCCGGCAACAGGATCAGCCACCAGCGGCGCGGCCAGCCGAACACCCCCGCCAGCGCCAGGGCCAGGAAAATCCCGGCAAGATATTCGTGCAGCGCCAGGATCGCCGGATCGACGATCGCACCACCCCCGGCCGCCAACGCGATGGCGATGCCGATCCGCTCGGCCCAGTGCAGCGTGTTCTCCATGGCCGCCAGCCAGGCCAGGATCGCTGCAAACAGCACGCCGAACGCCAGCTTCTGGACTCCGCGCCAGCCGAGATGCACCGCCAGCCAGTTCAGCGTCGGCAGCCGCATGGTAAAGAACGGTTTCAGCGGATAATGATGCGCCCGCTGCAATTCCGCCGCCGCCTGATGGTAGGGTTCGCCCTTGGCGACGGCAGCGGCGATGTCGTGATAGAGGTGGACATCGGTGTAACCGCCCTTTCTGGCGACGCGGATCGGCGGCGGCGTGGCGGTCAGGCACCACAGGCTCATGCCCAGCAGCAGCGCGACAAGGAGGATGGCGACGGGACGGGACAATCTGTTCAGCACGGCGCCCTTTTGGCAAACGCAGACGGCGTTACAAGCCGGTTTTGCAGAAAACCGCCCGATTATCGATACGCTCGACCGCATTCGGCGTGGCTGATAACCGGCTGTCGCCTGGTCCGGCGTTTGCTGCGGTTCGGTGTCACCGCCGTTCTTCGCAATTGCAGCACGGGACTAGCGTCGCGGCCTTGAAGGTGCAACAATAGCGTCAATCGCTCGCCGCCTGCTGCGCGCGATCCCCTCGCGCCGAAAGCGAACACATTCATGCTGATCCGAGCCGGTTACGATATCAGCTTTCACAGCTATCAGCGCGTGCCGATGCTGGCTGCGCTAAGTGTGCATGCCTCGCGCAACAAGGACCTGCGCACCTCGCAGCGTATTTTCACTCAGCCCGATGTGCCGTTGTACGATTACGTCGATAGCTTCGGCAACATCATCACCCGCCTGACGGTGCCGGCGGGCGGCATCACCCTGTCCTGCGGTTTCGTGATCGAGGACTCGTTCAAGCCCGATCCGGTCGTTCCCGATGCCAAGCAGGTCGCGCTGGATGCCTTGCCTGACGAAGTCATGATGTACCTGCTGGGCAGCCGCTATTGCGAAACCGACCGCTTGTCCGGGATCGCCTGGCAGCTGTTCGGGCACATCAGCCCCGGCTGGGGGCTGGTGCAGGAAATCGTCGGCTGGGTGCATAATCATATCCGCTTCGACTACCAGACCGCGCGCCCGACCAAGACCGCCTGGGACGTATACCAGGAGCAGGCCGGCGTCTGCCGCGATTTTGCCCATCTGGCGATCACGCTGTGCCGCTGCATGAATGTGCCGGCCCGCTATTGCACGGGCTACATGGGCGACATGGACTTGCCCGCGCTGCTGGGCGACATGGACTTTTCGGCGTGGTTCGAGGCCTATCTCGGCGGCCAATGGTATGTCTTCGACGCCCGGCATAATTTCCCACGCTGCGGCCGCATTCTCATGGCGCGCGGCCGCGATGCCGCCGATGCGGCGCTGACCACCACCTTCGGGCCGACGACGCTGACCCGGTTCGAAATCTATACCGATGAGGATCGCCTGCCGCCGCCGATCGAAGGATAAGGCGGAACTTTGCGGTTGGTGCCCGGGGACGGCATAACAACAGGTGCTCAGGCCGCACCATGCCAGCGCATTTATCAATTTATTTCAAAAATTTAAAGTCAACGCATAAACATAGCTGAAGATTGCTTTTCAGCTTTTCACAACCTAAAAGGTGGGCTAGTCGGGGGGCCAAATCAGAGCCGGAGGTTGGCGCGAAAAGGTGGGCTGATGCTGTTTAACGCGCTTGGCCATTTGCGTGCGAAAAATCTAGGCCAGGGAAAGCATCCCGATGGCCAAGGTTTGTGGCTCGTCAAGCGAGATCGCGATGCCGGCAAATGTATACTGCGAGTGGTGGTGTCCGGCAAACGTCGTGAAATGGGATTGGGCCGCTGGCCGGACGTGTCGATCGCTGAGGCTCGGGAATGGGCACAGGGTGCCCGACGCCAGCTACGCGATGGCGTCGATCCAATTGCCGATCGGGTCAAGGTTCGGCGCGGAATGCGATCACTCACTCTGGGAGAAGCGATAGAACAGTGTTTCAAGGCGAAACAGGCGGAGCTCAAAAGCGATGGTGATGCTGGCCGTTGGATGTCCCCGCTGCAAGTGCATATCATTCCCAAGTTCGGCAAATGCTCCGTTGAAGAAGTAGACCAGCATGTGCTGGTCGATGCCCTTGGACCGATCTGGCACGACAAACCCGATTCGGCGCGCAAGGCACTCAACCGGATCAACCTGACACTCAAGCACGCGGCCGCGCTCGGTCTTGAGGTTGACCTCCAAGCTACGATGAAGGCAAAGGCTCTGCTTGGTAAGCAGCGTCACGAAGTCGAGCACATTCCGTCGATGGCGTACCTGGAAGTATCGGCCTTTTATCGCTCGTTACTGGATATGAGCAGTGTGGCACCACTGGCGCTGCGTCTGTTGATGCTTACGGTAGCGCGCACCAGCGAAGTTCGGTTGGCGACGTTTGGTGAAATTTCAGGAGCTGTGTGGACCATTCCACCTGCTCGAACTAAATCCGGCCGAGAACATAGGGTACCGCTCGTGCCGGATGCGCTGCGGACGATCGAGGCAGCGCGAGCGCTGTCGCCTAATGAGTATCTGTTCGCTTCGGCGCGAGGAAACCCGCTCTCAGACATGGGCATGGCAGCGATCATGAAGCGCCAGAAACTGGTAGCGCGACCACATGGATTTCGCGCTACGTTCCGGACGTGGGTTGAAGAGCGGACGGATACGCCGTTTGAGGTAAAGGAAAGTGCGCTAGGGCATGCGGTAGATTCCGATGTGGTGCGGGCATATCAGCGTTCAGATCGGTTCGAGCGGCGGCGGGCGCTCATGCTAGCTTGGGAACAGTTTCTATTGACCACGCCTGCTGAAGTAAGATCACCCGGATGACCTAGAATGATACAGCGAGTGAATGCTTAGTGATATACGTCTCCTATAATCTGGCTGCGGATTGTCTTGTTCCAGTTGACCGGTAAGGATTGACCGACCCCTGCCACAAAGGCCACACGCCGATTGTCGCTGAGTGAGCAGTAGCGTTCATTCTTGCGCTGGCTGCTTTTCCAGAAAAACTGTGCAGCAGGATGCCGTGCCGCCACGACGACATACGTCTTCAAACGCTATACCACGGTCCTGGGTTAGCTTGGAGGCGTTTGCAGTCCGCGCCAATGATAGCCGGCTATAGTCCGCAACCCAGGCGGCTGAGTTCCCTCCGGATTACCGTAATTGAGCGTAAATGACGCAGCGAAGGGCAACGCGCTTGAGTCTTGGCCGAAGCGTTCGCAATGCCACGTTATAACGCACATTAGGTTTACGCCCGAAACTCCGCAATAGCTGATTATTTATGTCGCAATGATAAAACTTTTTCTTGCACCTGTCTTACCAAATACCTATCGTCATTCATGTCTAAGATCTTGGGGGATTAGTGATGACGCGCCTGTGGCCGCTCTTGCTTTTGGTCGCCGCTCTGTTTCGGCTAGATCCGCAGCCAGCCCTTGCGCAAAGTCCCCAATTTGTTCCCGCCTATCCGCTCTACTGCCATGGACCGCTCAACACGAGCACTCTCGCAGGAAGAGAAACGACGACCCCGTTCAAGTGGGCAGCCGCGAGTGCGGGGTCCACACCCCCTGGGCCTGGCCAATGCGTGTGGGCCGATCGTCCAGCGCGAGGCGATGAAATACAGGCAGGCGGTAATGCGGTCTGCGATTATTCTGACGCTATGCGCAGCGTTCCTGCCGGCATCTTTGTCGAGATTGGGGTGGCGCGAGATCCGCTTTCCGGAAACTGCATGCATTTAATACGCTATGTTGGTGCGGTGTCACCGCCATTTTCGGGAACGCCCGCTTTGGCGCCCTTTGTACGGCAGAGCGTTGCAACTCTCTCAGCGGCACAAATTGCTTCGTTTCGCCACGGCATTCAAATGATGATGAGCCGTCCCGCAACCGATCCTACGAGTTTTACATTTCAAGCCAATATTCACGGCACTTACGATAATGCCGCAACGGCAGAGCAGATGCTGGTCTGGAACAATTGCGAGCATGGGAGCTACTTCTTCTTATCCTGGCACCGTATGTACCTGTATTTCTTCGATCGGATCCTCCGAGCGGCCTCCGGCGATTCCAATCTCGTGCTGCCTTATTGGGACTGGACGGATCCAACTCAGCGAAGCCTGCCCGCTCCATTTCGTCTCCCCGCAAATGCCAGCAACCCGCTGTATATCGCTCCTCCGAACCGGCCGGCTGGGCTTGATGCGGGCACAGCAATTTTAGGCGCGAACACGGTAAGCTATTCTGGTGCCTTTGGCGACGTGCCCTTTGATTCACCCGTCGGGTCAGGCGCAAGCTTCGGCGGTCAGATCGCAAGCCCCATGCATTTCAACGCACCGCACGGCGCCTTTGAAAGCCAACCGCACGATGTCGTGCACGTAGCGCTCGGCGGATTGATGAGCGACCCGAACACGGCGGCACAGGATCCCATTTTCTGGCTGCACCACGCTAATATCGATCGCATGTGGGGTCGCTGGCTCGCGCAGGGCGGCGGGCGTGCCGATCCCGGCGACGCGGCTTGGCTTGATACACGCTTCACCTTCTACGACGAGGCGGGACATGCCGTGTACCTCACGGGTGCGGAAGTCATTAATACCGCTGCGCAGCTCAACTATCGCTATGACGATATGATGCAGATGCAGATGCAGCACATCATAGTGCCACATCCTGTGTTGCTCGCCATGCAGGGGCACGCCGCCCCGTTCATCATCGCCTCGATAGGCACAGTTCCGCACGCCCAATCGACCCAGCCAGTGCCTGTGGAGAGTGCCGCTCATCCGATCACGCTGGCCGGCCAGTTGGCGCATGTTCAGGTGCCAGTCGATGCCGCCGCGTTTAATCGCATGCGTATGCTGATGGCAGGCAATCGCCCGCGCAAAATTATTTTACGCCTCAATGACATCCGCTACGACAGGCCCGGCAGCGTCTATTATGAGGTCTATGTCGATCCGCCCAAAGGGCAAACTCTCGACCCGAGCACTCCTGGTTATGTGGGCAATCTGAGCCTGTTCGGGCTGAAACCGCACACGATGCCCGGGCACCCTGCGATGCCCGCGAACGACGTCTACGTCGATTACGACGTTTCCCAAATCGTTCGCCAAGCACCCATAAAAGGTAGCCTAAGCATAACGCTGGTTCCTCGTGGGCTGTTCGACATGAATCAACAACCATTGCCGGTTCAAGCCCGCACCCAAGGTACCATCGGCTTGGTGCAGATTGTCAGTCCCTAACTGGCATCCCCCGATCTAATGAAGAAGCCAGTAAGAGAAAAGCGCTGTTCAGATCTGTGCTGTGCTCTCCTGGCTGATGAAGATGCTTACAACCTGCTAGCTTTTTCGAGCCACCTGCCACGGACCGACCATTAATCGATGTTGAAGTAGGAATTTTCTCTGTGGAAGTTTGACATAACCTCGCTACGCTCGTTGGATATAGAGAAGGCCGTATGATTCAATTGAGGTCACGAGTAGTCGATATGCCTGTATCTCATCTAATCTAACGCATCGTCCCGCCCGTTCCCTAAGTTTACAAAGCGCGGATCAATTCGACTTTTTGCTCACTGTCGAAGCAGGTTCAAATGGTGTCACCCTGCTCAATCTTGCCGTCAGCTTGCATGAACCGCTGCGTTCCCACTTCACGAACAAACAACCGGCAGGCAGCATCATCATCGATCAAAGCTGCCGCGATCTTGATCCTGCGCGTGGCATCATTTTCTATGCCTGGATGCTAACGGCCAAAATCGCGCTTCAACCTTGCAACGGCAAAGGTCTGCAACAAATACCCCAGCTTGTGCTGCGGAGAGCACCTCGGGAGTATATGACACGTTATTGAAATAGCGTGCGAAGAGATCGTGCACCGAAGGGCTTGGTCGGCATCCCGCTGATCATGAGGCGGGTATAGAACTGTTGATTGGGAAGATTGAGCATGTCCGGGATAGTGAAGACGGGCTGCAACTGTTCAGCGATGATGCGCGCGTCCTCCGGTTGTCAACGCCGGTCGGATTCCAGGCCAGCGGGGCGGAGTAAAAGCAGGCCATTGT
>CAXTOI010000182.1:0-5055 GCA_964245645.1 uncultured Novosphingobium sp.
GCCACGCCGCCGCCGTACCGCTTGCCGGCATGCCGCGAGCCGCAACCCCCCGCGCCGGCCTAGCCGCATTGCGCACCCGACTGGGCCGCCGCGTCTCCGGCCGCGCGCTCGCCACCGCCACGCGCCAGCTGTCCACTCTCATCGGCGGCGCGGTGCGGATCGAGGAAGCGCTGCGGTTGATCGCGGTTCAGACGGATTCGCCGGCGTTGGCCGCACTGCTGTTCGACATTCGCGGCACCGTGCTGGAAGGCACCAGCTTCGCGCGCGCATTGACCCGCCATCCGCATATATTCCCACCTTATTTCTGCGCCTCGATCGCGGCGGGCGAAACCTCGGGACGGCTGCCCGAAGTGCTCGCCTATCTCGCCGACTTCGTCGAATCACGCCACCGCGCCAGCCAGAAACTGTGGCTCGCGCTGCTCTATCCTGCGCTGCTGGCAGTGATTTCGGCAGGCATGATGACGATGATGATGATCTACGTCGTGCCCGACATCGTGAAAGTCTTCGTCAGCCACGGCGCCGACCTGCCGCTGCTCACGCGGCTGCTGATCGCGATCAGCTATTTCCTGTCGCATTTCGGCTTGGCCACGCTGGTCACCACGGTTGTCGCGATCGTACTGGCGCGGCGCGAACTGGCCCGGCCCGCGCGCCGGCTGGCGCTCGATCGGGTGCTGGCCACGCGCTGGCCCTTCGCCCGCTTCAGCCAGCAAGCCAATGCCTCGCGCTTCGCCGCCACGCTGGCCACGCTGGTGCAAAGCTCGGTGCCGCTGCTCGATGCGCTCACCGCCGCCGCCGTGGTCATCCCCAACAGCTATGTCCATGCGCAGGCCGTAGGCGTGGCAACCCGCGTCCGCGAAGGCGAAAGCGTCCACCGCGCCCTGGCCGTAGCCGACATCTTCCCGCCGATGCTGGTAGCCATCGTCGCCAGCGGCGAGACCGGCGGCGAACTCGGCCCGGCGCTGGCCCGCGCTGCCGGCGAACTCGACCGCGATGTCGAAGCCCAGGTCACCCTGATCGTCTCGCTGGTCGAACCGGCGGTGCTGCTGCTGATGGGCGGCCTGGTGCTGCTGATGGTCATGGCCATCCTGATGCCGATCATCGGCCTCAATAACCTGGCGGGGAAGTAATAGCCGGTAAATTTCTCGGCGCGATTGTTGCATTTCTGCGACGCTGGGCTAGAGCCGGGCCCGAGTTCCGGGAGGGGCTGGGACGGTCGTCAAAGGCAATCGTAAATGAAACTCATGGCCGGCAACAGCAATCTGCCGCTTGCGAAGGCGGTTGCCACCTATCTCGAATTGCCGCTGACCAACGCCAGCGTGCGGCGCTTTGCCGACGAAGAAGTTTTCGTCGAAATTCACGAAAACGTCCGCGGCGAAGACATCTTCGTGCTGCAATCGACCAGCTATCCGACCAACGACAATCTGATGGAGCTGCTGATCTGCATCGATGCGCTGCGCCGCGCCTCCGCCAAGCGGATCACGGCGGTCATTCCCTATTTCGGCTATGCCCGGCAGGATCGCAAATCGGGCTCGCGCACGCCGATCTCGGCCAAGCTGGTCGCCAATCTGATCACCCAGGCCGGCGCGCACCGGGTGCTGTCGGTCGATCTCCATGCGGGGCAGATCCAGGGCTTTTTCGATATCCCGACCGACAATCTCTACGGTGCCCCGGTGATGGCCGCCGATATCCAGGCGCGGTACAGCGGCCAGGACCTGACCGTGGTATCGCCCGATGTCGGCGGCGTGGTGCGCGCGCGCGCGCTCGCCAAGCGGCTCGACAATGCCCCGCTGGCGATCGTCGACAAGCGCCGTGACCGGCCCGGCCAATCCGAAGTGATGAATATCATCGGCGATGTCCGCGGCCGCTGCTGCATCCTGATCGACGATATCATCGATTCGGGCGGCACGCTGTGCAATGCGGCGCAGGCGCTGCTTGACGAAGGCGCGGCCAGTGTCACCGCCTATATCAGCCACGGCGTGCTCTCGGGCGGTGCGGTGGCGCGAGTCAATGCTTCGGCGCTCAAGGAACTGGTGATCACCGATACGATCCTGCCGACCGAGGCCGCGCGCCAGTCGAAGCAAATCCGCATCCTGCCGATCGCGTCGCTGATCGGCGAAGCCATTCGCCGGATTGCCGACGAAAGCTCGGTATCCAGCTTGTTCGACTAGCAACGCCATGGCCCGCCTCATCGAATTGAACCACATCATCGAGGCGGGCATGACCACCTACAAGGGTCTGCCCGGCCCGCTGATCTGCGATTACCTGTCGCGTGCCGACTCGCGCGCGCTGTATGCTCCGGCAACCGAGTTCCACATCGGGCGCATCGACATGGTCGCCAATACCGGTACTTATCTGGACACGCCGTTCCATCGCTACGCTGACGGCGCCGATCTCGCCGACATGCCGCTCGACGCGGTGGCAGCCCTGCCGGGGCTCGTGGTCCACGCCAACGGCCCAGCCGTCGATGCCGATGCTTTTGCGGGGCTGGCCATCGAAGGCTGTGCGGTGCTGGTGCATACCGGCTGGGACCGGCACTGGCGCACCGAAACCTACTTCGCCAACCATCCCTTCCTGACCGAAGCGGCGGCGGTGCTGCTGCGCGACGCGGGCGCTGCGCTGGTCGGGATCGATTCGCATAATATCGACGACACCGCCGGCAAGACGCGCCCGGTGCACACAATTCTACTTGGCGCAGGCATTCCCATCTGCGAGCATCTGACGAACCTTGCGGCGCTGCCGGACGATGATTTCCTGTTCAGCGCGCCGCCACCCCGAATTCGCGGCATGGGCACCTTTCCGGTTCGTGCACACGCCATTGTGGGAGTTTAAGGCTTGGTAAAACTCAACCTCGATGCCGATATCGCCTTGGCCATGCGGCTGGCGGACGCCGCGCGCGATGCGATCCGTCCTTATTTCCGCGCGCAGGTCGCCACCGAGCGTAAACCCGACGCCACCCCGGTCACGCTGGCCGACCGCGGTGCGGAAGAAGCGATGCGGCGCATCCTCAAGGCCGAGGCGGGGCGCGACGAGGTGATCGGGGAAGAGTTCGGCACCACCCCGGGCAGCACCGGGCGCAGCTGGGTGCTCGATCCGATCGACGGCACCGCCGGTTTCCTGGCCGGGCGGCCGATCTTCGGTACGCTGATCGCGCTGATGGTCGATGGCTGGCCGGTGATGGGGGTGATCGATCAGGCCATCTCCGGCGAACGCTGGGTCGGCGCGGCCGGGCGGCCGACCACGCTGAACGGCACGCCGGCGCACACGCGGCTGTGCCGCGACCTCGGCGAGGCGACCATCGCCACCACGGGTCCGCATTATTTCACCGACCATGATGGCGAGCATTTCATGAGTTTGGCGGCCAAAACCGACTACCGCCGCATGGTGATGGGCGGCGACTGCTACAATTACGCCATGCTGGCATCGGGCCACCTCGACATCGTCTGCGAGGCCAATCTGAAGATCTACGACTGGGCGGCGCTGGTGCCCGTGGTCGAAGGCGCGGGCGGCACGATGGCCGACTGGAACGGCGAGCCATTGCACCGCGAGTCGGACGGCCACGTCCTGGCGCTGGGCGATCCGGCGCGGCTGGAAGACGTGGTCGAAGCGCTGGCCTGCGGGCATTGATGCGGAATTTGGCATAGGGCTGGTCAACCGTCACTCCCCGTCTACCCTGAGCTTGTCGAAGGGCTGTCCTTCTTTCTTGCAAGGGTAGAGAAGACAAGCAGTCCTTCGACAGGCTCAGGACCGATGCGGTTCAACGGTTAGCCTTGCATCATATGTCGGCCGTTCGATAAGCCGGAAGCGAGTGATGATGGACATAGCACTTCCTCGATTGTTCTTCTTCTATGGCACCCTGATCGCCGGCAGCGAAAATGTCACAGCGCGTGCGATTCACGGCCGGTTGCGCCCGATTGGACCAGCAAGCGTAAGCGGCGTGCTTCGGGCAATCCCCGATCCGGCAGGCTGGTATCCCGCGCTGCTGACAGGCGAGGGGCGCATCCACGGTATGCTCTACGCCGCCGCGGACGCATTCACAGCCGATGATCTCGCGCATCTCGACCGGTGGGAGGAATTCCACGCCGATCAGCCTGCACATTCACTTTATTTGCGCGAGGCTATGCAAGTCACCGACGCGGGCGGCGCTAACCATCTCGCGCACGTCTATCGCTACAACCAACCCCTACCCGCAAACGCCTGCCCCATCCCCGACGGCGATTTCCAGGCATGGCTGACCGCCAACGATTTTACCGCCTATGCCGGCTGAACGCGTAAAGCTTGCTTTTCGCCGTCTGGCCGACTAATGGCGCGCGCTTCAATCGACACGGATTGGATGACCGGCCTGGCTGTAAGGGCTGCCACGGCGGGTTGATGTGTCGCTATCCAAGGAGATGAAAATGCCCAAGCTCAAGACGAAGAGCGGCGTCAAGAAACGCTTCAAGCTCACCGCCACCGGCAAGATCAAGCACGGCGCGGTCGGCAAGCGCCACCGCTTGATGAGCCATAATGCCAAGTACATCCGTCAACACCGCGGTGCCGACGTGATCTCCGATGCCGATGCAAAGGTGATCAAGAAATGGGCGCCCTACGGGCTTTAATGAGGAGTACTGACGCATGACCCGTATCAAGAGGGGTGTCACCACCCGCGCCAAGCACAAGAATATCCTGGAACAGGCGAAGGGCTTCCGCGGCCGTCGCAAGAACACCATCCGCGTGGCCCGTCAGGCCGTTGAAAAGGCAGGGCAATACGCCTACCGCGATCGCAAGGTCAAGAAGCGCAGCTTCCGCGCCTTGTGGATCCAGCGCATCAACGCCGCGGTTCGCGCCGAAGGGCTGACCTACTCGCAGTTCATCCACGGCACCAAGCTGGCCGGGATCGAACTGGACCGCAAGACCATGGCCGATCTGGCGATGAACGAAGGCGGCATATTCCTGACCGTGATCGCACAGGCCCGGCAAGCGCTGGCGGCGTGACCCGGCCCGTAGGTTGAAGCAGACCGCGGATAAAACCGATTGCGGCCTGCCGTAGCACAGCGATAATATCGATCCTGAGAACGG
>CAXTOI010000182.1:5065-6654 GCA_964245645.1 uncultured Novosphingobium sp.
CAGGCATTCCGCGCCTTTCTCTTGGTGCCTGCATAGAATATGATGCCGCAAATGGCCTGTATCCTTAAAGAACGGGCTCGCAGGAAACCAAGCGAAAACAAAGACGCTGCTGCCTCAAACCGTTCGGCTCCAAAGAATAACGCGTCAGTATTTTCCGCTAGCCAGTGTCTCCGGTTGCATCGTCGGCATGGATCGTACAGTAGGTGCGCGATAGCTGCGAAAAGCAGGAGATATTGGTGTCGCACCCTTGCCATATACGGGTGGAGTTCTGCCAGCCGCCGGCAGATCTTGCCCGTTACTTCACGACGTTTTATCTGGCCCACATAACCGTCCCGGGGGACGCTGCGGTCAGCGATTATCTCCATCCAGAATGGGGTAATCTGCGGCTGTTGTCGAACAACGGCATCCAGGCGGTCAGCGAAAACGAAGCCGGTCCGGTTGCGGTCGTGAAGGACACCAATTTCATCGCCACCGGCCCCAGCGCCCGCGCGCTGCCATTTACCGCGCGCACGACCCGGTTGTGGGGGATTGGCTTCCTGCCGCTGGGATGGGCGAAATTCGTCCGCACGCCGGCAGGCGGCATCGCCAATGCGGTGGTGGACGGCAATATCCATCCCGCCATGGCCAGCTTTGCACCGCTTGCCGCCGGCCTGTTCGATGCCCAGCCCGACCGCTCGCGCGAACTGGCCTGGATCGTCGCGCATTTCCGCGCCCGGCTGGACGACCCGGTGGTCGATGAGGCGCGCATTCTGGCGATTCACGCCGCGCTGGTCGATCCCGATGTCGTCACGGTGGCCGAACTGGTCGAACGTTGCGGAGCCAGCCCCAGGACGGTGGAGCGGGTATGCTTTCGCGATTTTGGCTTCCCGCCCAAATTGCTGCTGCGCCGCCAGCGATTCATGCGCAGCCTGTCGGAATTCATGCTCGACCCATCGCTGAAATGGATCGGCGCGATTGATGACCAGTACCATGACCAGGCGCAATTCGTTCGCGATTTCAAGCAGTTCATGGGCATGACCCCGCGTCAATACGCCGGCCTGGCGCACCCGGTGCTCGATGTCTTCGTGCGCGAGCGGATGCGCCTTGCCGGCTCCGCGGTCCAGGCGCTCGACAGCCCAAGCGGCAGTTCGATCGCGGGGCTGCCCACCCGCCTCGCCGGCTGATCGACGCCGCAACCGCCGCCATTGCCGTTTCCGGCATTGGACCTTAAGGAGCGCCGCTCACATGGTCGGCTTGCCGATCGGCGTAGCGGACGGAGCTTTGGTGGCATACGAGACAACCCGGCAGGACGCCTTGGCGCAGGTTGCAGCGGCACAGAGCCTCGATGCGTTGGAGGAGGTGCGCGTTGCCCTGCTGGGCAAGCGCGGCTCGATCTCCGGCCTGCTCAAGACGCTGGGCGCGATGTCGCCCGAGCAGCGGCAAAGCGAAGGCCCGCTGATCCACGCCCTGCGCGAAGATGTCGGTGCCGCGCTGGCCGCCGGCAAAGCGGCCCTGGAAGAAGCCGCACTGGCGGCCCGCCTTGCCGTCGAGCGCATCGACCTGACGCTGCCCGCACCCGCCAGCCCCAGCGTCACGATCCATCCGGTCAG
>CAXTOI010000183.1:0-6634 GCA_964245645.1 uncultured Novosphingobium sp.
GTATACTCCTGTTGCAATTCGAATGTTGAAGATCACGGGTTGTAAGGCGTGCCGGCAGCCGAGCGCCTGCCGGTCAGGCTGGCCAGCAGCGCGTTCAAATCCGGCGTCCGGTCAGCCAACTGCGGGGTTGCCGGCGATCGCACGGGCGATCGCGCAGCCGGCCAGAGCGGCGACGATTGCGCCATGGCCAACTGATCGATACTGCCGGCCTGCGGCAAAGCGCCTGCGGACAATTCGCCCCAGGTCCACTCGCCCGAGCCGACCGCCAGCACTGTCGTCTTGCCGGCATCATCCGGCAGATAAACGAAGCGCGGCCCCGTCTGCAGCTGGTTGCGGCAAGCTGCGGACGATGTCGCGACCAATTGCTCGATCATCTGCCGGATCGCAGCCAGCGGCGCTTGCGCCGGCCCGACCCTGGAGTCGATCCAGCCGGCGTTCCACACCACGATGGCATTGGCGATCGACCGGCGGGCCGGCGGAATCGCGGGCAATTGGTGCGCGATCGCGTCGCTATGCCGCAATGCATCCTGCACCTGCGGCGTCAGATCGCAGCCGCTGCCGATAGCCGTTGCCGCATCCAGCGCCGTGGTGTCGACGACGGGCACGATGTCCGCCAGGCTGGCCATGACATCGGCCCGGGTAAGTTCAAGCGACGGCGCGAGCACCGCAGCCTTCGTAACGGCAGCCCGAGCATCGTCGGGAGGTAGCGGCGCTTGCGGCTCGGACTTGCCTGCCGCAGGGATGTCAAAAGCAACGAGGCCCGGTTTCGCGCTTGTAGGCCGGTTCGCGCGGGAAATAAGTACCAGGGAAAGGATCGCCGCATGTAGCACCACCACCATCGCGGCGGCCGGTATCCGATCAGATCGAGTTGGCCTAAATTTACTTGCCGATCCGCCAAAATTATTTGCCAAACCCGAATATCGTACGCCTTCATTATTCGCATCGCCCGCGAATGGCCGGTTCCGGCGCAATAATGGCGGCGTATGCATAGAAATAAGGTGCTTTCAACAGCCCTTGGACACAGATTGCGACGTTGCTTGATATACGACGGCCATGGCGTCCAAGTTTCATTTTATTGGAAAATATTTTGCGGCGAGCAGCGGCGGGTTCCGATCGTACAAAACGCGGCGCGCGAAAATCGCGGGGCTGATGCCCGCCGTGACATCGATGCGACAGCCGGAACGCCGCGAATCGAAAGCGAATCACACCGTCCGGCGCTGCGCCATCGACGCCGCTCGATCGAGCGATGATCGCAAGCAACCAAAACCGGCATTTGGCGTTACCGTCCGTATGATGGTCACCTGCGTCTGCCCAACCCGCAATGAAGCACGCGGACCGATCGCCTCGTAACGGCGCGGCGAGCGTCGGCGATGACCTCGCCTTCGATATCGAACGCGTCGCGCTTCGTGACTTCGCAGCACTGACCCGCATTCAGCGGCGGCAAGGCGGAAAGCTTGCGGCAATCTGCCTGCGGATCACCGGCAATAGCGAAAGCGCGGAAGATGCGCTGCAGGAAGTCTACATAAAACTTTGGAACAGTGCGGCAAGTTATGACCGCGGTCTGTCGCGACCGATGGTCTGGTTAGGTACACTGGCCCGCAATTGCGCCATTGATCTTGCCCGCGCGCAGCGAAGACGCCAGAATGCCAGTTTGCCAATCGATTATGACATTGTAGATCACACTCCTCTTGCCGATGACAACATGATCGAAAGGGAGCGTCAGATGAAGGCAGTAGATTTGCTGGAGACACTGGCCGAAGAACAGCGGGAACTCATTCGCGATATCTATCTCAAAGGCCTTTCCTATGCAGACCTTTCGCAGCAGCACGGCATTCCCGTCGGTACTGTCAAAAGCCGGATCCATCGCGGCTTGATCGTGATGAAAAAAGCCTGGAAGTTCGATTAGCGCCGCCGATGTCCGACACGCACATTCTTCGAGCCGCCGAACTGGCCCTGGGGCTGTCGACCGGGATCGAGCGCATTGAATCCGAGCGCCTGCGCGCGGCGGACAGCGAATTCGCTGCGGAGGTGGCGCTGTGGGAATCGATCGCCGAAAGCTGGCTTGCCGAACTTCCCGATCAACCCGTATCCGCGCCATTCTGGGACCGGGTCGCGGCGCTGATTGCACCCCAGGACCGGTCGACCGTTGCCTCCGTCGCCGCCATCCGACCTGCCGTTATCGCCCCGGGGTCGGGCGTATGGCGTCCGCTGGCGATGGCCGCCAGTTTGCTGGCCTGCGTGTTCGCCGGGCTGTGGCTTGCGCAATTGGGCGGCTCCCCGAAGCCGCAGGCTGGCGCCGACGGCCGCTTCAGCATCGCGCAGATCAGCGGCACCGGCGATCCGCATCTGGCCACCGTGTTGTACGACCGCAGCTCTGGCACGCTGACCATCCGCATCGCGGCCATCGCCACTGCGCCCGCCAAGGTGTCCGATGCTCCCAAAGCTCCCGAAATCTGGCTGATCAATGGCGCCGGTCCGCCCCACTCGCTCGGTTTCGGCAATGCCGGCGCCGCCACCCGGATGCAGGCCAGCGCACCGGTGCAGCGCTCGCTGGTGGATGGAGCGACGCTGGCGATCACCCTGGAGCCGGTTTCTCCCCAGCCACATACGGCGCCGAGCAGCAAGATACTCGGGACCGGAACGATCAGTTCGATCTGATCCGATCGATCCTGGTGCCGGTTTGCTTCCCCACCCGGCGACACATAGTATATATAACTGGCTCGCCGACCGAATCTTCGGTTCCTACACCGAGATCGTCGATCGCTGCTGCGATGCCTGGAACAAGCTTATCGCTGAACCAGCCTGCATCAAGTCGATCGGAATGCGTAATGGGCGCATGGTCATGATCACCGCGATCTGGTATTACTCGCAAAGACGCTAGCGCCGTGATCGACTGGGGCTCGCTCCGAAGCGGGCCGCGAACCGGCGGGCGAAATGTGCAGGGCTGCGGAAGCCGCAGGCGAACGCGATCTCGGTCACCGAAAGGCCGGTACAGCGAAGCAGCTCGGCCGCGCGATCCAGGCGGATGGCCAGATAGGTGTCGGCGATGCCTGCGCCGAGCGTGGCGACACACAAACGTTCGAGCTGACGCAGCGAGACCCCGGCCCGCCCCGCCAATGCCGCGCGCGGCAGCGGTTCCTCCAGCGCCGCCTCCATGGCCGCCAGCATCGGCAGCAGCCGCCGGTTGGTGGTGCCGTAGCGGGTGGCTACGCCGGCGCGTTGGGAAAGCTCGGGGCTGCGCGGTTCGGCGCGGATGAACCACTCGCCGACCCGGCGCGCCAGCCCGTTGCCATGGTCCTGCTCGATCAACGAGAGCGCGAGGTCCAGCCCCGCCGTCCCGCCCGCGCAAGTCATGCGGTTGCCGTCGATGACGTAGAGGCCGTTCTCCAGAACGACGTCGGGGAATGCCGCTTCCAGCGCAACCGCGTGTTCCCAGTGGACCGTCGCCCGGCGGTGGCTGAGCAATCCGGCGCGCGCCAGCAGATAGGGCCCGGCCGACACGCCGCCGATGCGAATGCCTTGGCGAGCCAGCGTCCGCAGCCACGCAAAGCAGTCCTCGTCGGTGAAGGCCGCGGGGTCGCCCGCAGCGAACACCATTAGAGTGTCGCAATCCACGGTGTCGCCGACCTGCGCATCGGCCACCAGCCGGGCGCCATTCGAGGCATAGGCCTCGCGCCCGCGCAGCGCGACATGGCTCCAGCGATAGAGCGGCGCGCCGGAAAGAACATTGGCGGCGCGAAAGGGTTCGATGAACGACGCGTAGGAGAGCAAGGCGAAGCCATCCACCAGCAGCAATCCGAGCCTGATGGGCGCCGAGCGCGAGTGATTGTCGTCCTGAGGCATAAGTATGTCGCATAGGGGTTCGCAACGTTGCTGTTAAGCAGCTAGTTTCATCTCAGGTCAAACGATGGCCTGATCAAACGATGGCCAGGTCAAACAATGGCCAGGTCAAACAATGGCCAGGTCAAACGATAGGATGTCCGCCCGCAGTGCGTTATTCGATCCTCTCTCTTGCGGCCAAGGCGCTCGGGAAGAACCGCGGCTGGCAACCGGTCTGGCGAGACGCCTCGCCGGCCGCGGCCTATGATGTCGTCATCGTCGGTGGCGGCGGCCACGGCCTGGCGACCGCTTATTATCTCGCCAGGGTTCACGGCATCCGGCGGGTCGCGGTCATCGAAAAAGGTTGGATCGGCGGCGGCAATGCCGGCCGCAATACCACGATCATCCGCTCCAACTATGGCCTGCCCGGCAACGAGCCGTTCTACGAATGGTCGATGAAGCTGTGGGAGGGATTGGAGCAGGAGCTGAACTACAACGCGATGGTGAGCCAGCGCGGCGTGCTCAACCTCTATCACTCGGACGGCCAGCGCGACGCCTTTGCGCGGCGCGGCAACGCGATGCGCTTGCATGGCGTCGATGCGGAGCTGCTCGATCGGGATGCGGTGCGCAAGCTCGCGCCCTTCCTGGCGTTCGACAATGCCCGTTTCCCGATCCAGGGCGGCCTCTATCAGGCGCGGGGCGGCACCGCGCGGCATGATGCGGTCGTCTGGGGCTATGCCCGCGCCGCGTCCGATCTGGGCGTCGACATCATCCAGAACTGCGAGCTGACCGGGTTTCTGCGTGACAACTCGCAGGCGATCGTCGGCGTCGAGACGACGCGCGGCCCGATCCGCGCCGGCAAGGTCGGCGTGGCGGTGGCGGGCAACAGCTCGCGGGTGGCAGCGATGGCAGGATTGCGCCTGCCGATCGAAAGCCACGTCCTTCAGGCGTTCGTGAGCGAGGGGCTGAAACCGGTCATCCCCGGCGTCATCACCTTCGGCGCGGGGCATTTCTATGTCAGCCAGTCGGACAAGGGCGGGCTCGTCTTCGGCGGCGATATCGACGGCTACAACAGTTATGCCCAGCGCGGGAACCTGCCCGTCGTCGAGGATGTCTGCGAAGGCGGCATGGCGATCATGCCGATGATCGGGCGTGCGCGCCTGCTGCGCAGCTGGGGCGGCATCATGGACATGTCGATGGACGGATCGCCGATCATCGACACCGCGCCGATCGCCGGCCTCTATCTCAACGCCGGCTGGTGCTATGGCGGGTTCAAGGCAACGCCCGCCTCGGGCTGGTGCTTTGCGCATCTGCTCGCCACCGACACGCCGCACGAGACCGCGACCGCCTATCGGCTCGACCGGTTTCGGACCGGGCATGTCGTCGATGAAAAGGGCGTCGGCGCCCAACCCAATCTTCACTGAGGCCGCATCGATGCGCATTCCCTGCCCCTATTGCGGCGATCGCGATGCCCAGGAATTCGTCTATCGCGGAGACGCCAGCCTCCCGCGCCCCGCCGGCGAGGAAGGCTTCTTCGACTATGTCTATCTGCGGGACAATCCGGCCGGCGCGATCCGCGAGCATTGGTATCACGCGCAGGGCTGCCGGACCTGGATCGTGGTGACGCGCGATACGCGCTCGCACGAGATCCACGCCGCCGTGCTGGCCGCCGAGGCGGGGCAATGAGCCGGCGGGCCACTGGCGGCCTGATCGATCGCGCAAAGCCGCTCGCCTTCACCTTTGACGGCAGGTCGCTCACCGGCTTTGCAGGCGATACGCTCGCCTCCGCCTTGATCGCGAACGACGTGCGCCTGGTCGCGCGCTCGTTCAAATATCACCGCCCGCGCGGGATAGTCACCGCAGGCAGCGAGGAGCCCAGCGCGCTCGTCACGCTGCGCACCGGAGCCCATGCCGAGCCGAACACGCGGGCCACCACCATATCCCTGTTCGCCGGGTTGGAGGCCGCCAGCCAGAACCGCTGGCCAAGTCTGCGCTTCGACCTGATGGCGGCGAACCAGCTGTTCGCGCCCATCTTCATGGCCGGCTTCTACTACAAGCCCTTCATGTGGCCCGCCGCCTTCTGGGAAAGGGTTTACGAGCCGCTGATCCGCCGTGCCGCCGGATTGGGCCAGCTCTCGCTGCTGCCCGACCCGGATCGCTATGACCGCGAGCACGCGTTTTGCGATCTGGTGGTGATCGGCGGCGGCCCGGCCGGTCTTGCCGCCGCCCTTACCGCCGGGCGCGCCGGGCTCCGCGTGATCCTGGTGGACGAGGATGTCAGGCTCGGCGGCCGGCTGCTGGCCGAGCGCCACGAGATCGACGGCATGACCGGCGCAGCCTGGGCGGACGAGGCCGCCGCCGAACTGGCAACGCTTCGCCATGTCCGCGTCCTGACCCGCACTGCGGTGTTCGGGGTCTATGACGGGCGCGAATATGCGGCGGTCGAGCGGGTGACCGACCATCTTGCCGGGGCGCCCGCCGGCCAGCCTCGCCAACGGCTCTGGAAGATCGTGGCGCAGCGCGCGATCCTGGCGACGGGCGCGATCGAGCGGCCGCTGGTGTTCGGCGGAAACGACCGGCCCGGGGTGATGATGGCCTCGGCCGTCTCGACTTATGTCAACCGCTTCGCCGCGCTGCCCGGCCGCCGCGCCGTGGTCTTCACCGCCAGCGACAGCGGCTGGCAAACCGCGCTCGACCTGCTCGATGCGGGGGTCGTCGTGGCCGCGGTCGTCGATCACCGCGAAACCGCGCCGCCGGCTGCCGCCGCGCTGCGCAAGGCGGGCGCGGACATCTTGATGGGCGCGCAATTGCATGA
>CAXTOI010000184.1:0-6627 GCA_964245645.1 uncultured Novosphingobium sp.
CTGTTGTGGTGGCCGCATTGGCCGCTCGGCTATGGCATCGGCTTTGCCGTCTACTGCCTGATGGGGATTACCGATTATTTCGACGGCTATGTCGCGCGTGCGCAAGGCACGGTGTCGAAGCTGGGCGTGTTCCTCGACCCCATCGCCGACAAGATCATGGTCGCCGCGGTCATCCTGATCCTGGTGCACAATCGCGATATCACCGGCGGCCATGTAGTTGCCGCGCTGATTATCCTGCTGCGCGAGATCGCGGTGTCCGGCCTGCGCGAGTTCCTGGCCGAACTGCGCGTTTCGATGCCGGTGTCGCGGCTCGCCAAGTGGAAGACCACGCTGCAGCTGATATCGCTCGGCGCCTTGATCCTGGCCGGGGCGCTGCCGTGGTGGCCCGTGGCGCAACAAGTCGGGCTCGCATCGCTGTGGGGCGCGGCAGGGCTGACGCTGCTGACGGGGTGGGATTATCTGAGGGTCGGCCTGAAGCACATGGACTAGAGCGATAAATCACGCGAAAACAAAGACTCTACAGCTTCATGCGATTCCACAGAAACGCATGAAGCTGTAGGTATGGCCGCCGAATTCACCACCGACTGTATCGTCGTTGGTGCCGGCGCGGTTGGCCTGGCCTGCGCGCGAGCGATGGCGCGGCGCGGGCATGAGGTCATCGTGCTGGAAGCAGCGGCGCGGATCGGCCAAGGCGTCTCCTCGCGTAGTTCCGAAGTGCTGCATGCCGGCATCTACTACCCTAGCGGATCGCTCAAGGCGTTGCTGTGCGTTTCGGGCAACAGGCTGATCGGCGATTACTGCGCCGCGCATGGCATCGCGCTCGATCCTTGCGGCAAGCTGGTCGTCGCGACGAACTCGGACGAACTCGCCGCCCTCGCCGCGATCGAGGCCCAGGCGGCGGCCAATCTGGTGCCTGGCGTCGCCCGGCTCAGCGGCGCCGCAGCCCGCGCGCTCGAACCCGCGCTGCGCGTCGAGGAAGCACTCCACTGCGCCACCAGCGCAGTATTCGACAGCCAGGCTTACCTGCTCGCGCTGCAAGGTGACATCGCAGACTGCGGCGGCCATGTCGCGCTGTCCACCCCTTACCTGCACGCCGAAGCCCGGCTCGATGGCTACCGCGTCCACACCGGCGGCGCAGAACCCACCGCCATTGCATGCCGCTACCTTGTCCTCGCCGCCGGCCTCGGCGCACAGCAAGTCGCCACTGCGCTGGACGCCTTTCCGCCCGCGCTGATTCCGCCACGCCACCTCGCCAAAGGCACCTATTTTGCCTTGCACGCCCGCGCGCCGTTTTCGCGGCTGATCTATCCGCTGCCCGGTCCCGGCTCACTCGGCACCCATTATCGTCGCGACATCGGCGGTAACCCCATCTTCGGCCCGGACATCGAATGGATCGACATCGAAGACTACGCTCCCTTCTCCGCCCGCCGCGCCAGCTTTGCCGCCGCCATCCGCCGCTACTGGCCCACACTGAACGAGGCCGCCCTGGTCCCCGATTACGCCGGCATCCGCCCGAAGATCCACGGACCCGGCGAATCGCCAGCCGATTTCGCGATCGTGCTGCCCGATGCTCACAAATTGCCGGGGCTTGCCGCATTGTTCGGGATCGAGAGCCCGGGGTTGACCGCGTCCCTGGCCATCGGCAAGCATGTGGCACAAGCAATAAGCGACAAGGATTGCAGCGCCGGTCGATTTGGCGTGTGATAGTGCAAATCTGTCGTTTCAACGAACGCGCGCCGCTTTCAAATTGGCTATGGTTGTGCATTGTCAGCCAATGGAGTGCGCCATGCCTGCAACTTTCCGCCACTTTGCCATCAACGCCGACGATGTTCAGCGCGCCAGACAATTCTATGAAGGCGTCTTCGGCTGGACCTTCGATCCCTGGGGCCCGCCGGACTATTATCAGGTCAAGAACGCGGGCAATGGCTTGCTGGGTGCGCTGCAGGAGCGGCGCGATATAGTGCCGGGCGGGCGGGCCGCTCATTTCGAGACGAGCTTCGGCGTCGCCGATCTGAAAGTGACGATCGCGGCGATCGAAGCCGGCGGGGGCAGGATCGTCATGCAACCCTACCGGATCGAGGGCGTCGGCGAACTCATCTATTTCGAGGATACCGAAGGTAATTTCGTCGGCGCCATGCAGTACGACCCGGGCGTTTTCGATTGATCCGCGATGGCGACGGGTTCGACGTCCGTTCGCTGGCGGTGACTTACCGGACCGGTGCGCTGGTCGGCATGCACCAGCACCGCTGGGGCCAACTCGTTTTCGCAAATTCCGGCATCATGCGCGTCAAGACCGCCGCAGCGCTGTGGCTGATCCCGCCGACCCGTGCGATCTGGCTGCCGGCACGGCTTCGCCACAGCATCGCCATCAGCGGCGAAGTGGCGATGCGCACGCTCTACATCGCCGACCGCCGCGCCGGACCTTTGCCCGCGACCCCCAGCGTGCTGGAGGTGGCGCCGCTGCTGCGCGAACTCATCCACCATATCCTGCGCATCGGCATGCTGAGCCCCACACGCCCCGCGCACGACCGCATCGCGGGGCTGCTCATCGACCTGCTGCTGCAGGCCAGGCGCGAGGATCTCAGCCTGCCGTACCCCGGCGATCCGCGCGCCAGTCGTCTGGCCGATCATATTCAGGCCATGCCCGGCGATGCCCGCGATCTCGGCGAACTGGCCCGCCTTGCGGGAGCGAGCTTGCGGACGATGCAACGCGTTTTCCCGCGCGAGACCGGACTGACGATCGAGGTCTGGCGCCAGAAGGCCCGTTTGCTGCACGCGATCGGCGGGCTGCTGGCCCGAACCAACGTTACCGAAGTGGCATTCGACTGCGGCTACAGAAGCGCTGCCGCCTTCAGCGCCGCGTTTGCGCTACAATTTGGTGTGACTCCTGGAAAATATCTGGCGAGTGCTCGATGATCCTCACGCCAATCGCGTGCTCGAGGGCGATAGCCTGCATGCAGCAGCCCAGCAGACGCTATGGTAGATTTGGTACTTTCACCTTTGCTCCGGAGAAGAAACTGAGCCATGCCATCAGATAGCGAGTCCGAAGAGCGGGGCGTCAGTCGTCTCGGCGCATTCATGGATGGTGTTTTCGCCATCGCGATTACACTGCCGATCGTGCGGCTCGTGGTGCCTAATATCGCGATCGGCGGCGACCTTGCCGGCGCGTTTGGGCGACTGGCGCCCGAGTACGTGACATACGGCCTGAGCTTCATCGTGATCGGCTTGTACTGGACCTATTCGCATTTCAGCGCGCAATTGTTGAAGCATTCTGACCACGGCTACAATCTTTTGACGCTATTATTTCTGGCTTCGGTCAGCCTGACACCGTTCCCGGCACAACCTTACGTCGAACATTTCCGCGATCCAGCGAACATCCGTGCCGCGGCGCTGCTCTATGGAGGAATGCTCAGCGTGCCAACCGCCGTCTGGCTCGCCCGCTGGCAATGGGGACTAAGCCGCCATCTATATCACGACGACCTGGCGCGCAGCTATGTGCGGCACGTCACGATGCGCTATGCAATCACCTGCGTCGCTTGCCTCCTCGGTTGGTTCGTCATCGTGCTCGATTACCCGCGGATCGGTATGGCGATGATCGGCATCGCCAACCTCGGCTTTCTCGTGCCGCCGAGACGCGCGGAATACGCATCGACGTAATGGCGCGGCTCACGGAAACCGCCTTGCTCATCACAAAGAGGGGAAATAACGCCGTGCAAGGAAGATATGGGGATGACTAGGGCGAGCGACGAGCGGCGAGCGTTGGGAGCCTTCCTGGTAAGTCGCCGAGGTCGCCTGCAGCCTTCCGAGGTGGGACTTCCCGCCGGACAACGCCGCACCCCCGGGTTGCGACGGGAGGAAGTGGCCGTGTTAGCCGGGATCAGCGTCAGCTGGTACACTTGGCTGGAGCAGGGTCGCGATATCAGCGTTTCGACCGCAACACTGCAGCGCCTGGCACGTGTCCTTCAGCTTGACCGTGCGGAGACCGAACATCTTATCGCACTCTCTTCCTATCAGGGAGGGGCCGCCCCAAGCAGCGCAGTGTTGACCGACGCCCTGGTCGAGCTCGTTCAAGCGGTGGATCCGGTTCCTGCGTATGTGCGCAACGATCGGCTCGACATCCTTGCCTGGAATCCGGCGATGGCAGACCTCTTCGTTGACTTTGGATCTCTCGAACAGCTGGCCCGTAACACCCTGTACCTCCTGTTCCTCTACACGCCTTATCGAAGGTTGATCCGTGATTGGGAGAACACGGCCCGCGGCACGATTGGCGTTTTCCGAGCGGCGCGGGCCAAAGCATCCGACAAGGCGCCGTTTGACCAGTTGGCTGAATCGATTGGCAGGCAAAGTGAAGAGTTTCGGGGCTGGTGGCCCGAGGTCGATGTGCAAGGCTTCTACGAGGGTGAGAAAAGGCTCAATCATCCAAAGCGAGGCCTTATTGACCTAACCTATGTTGCTCTTACGCCCGAGGACCAGCCGACCTTGTCGTTCGTGACCTACTTGGCGCGACCTGCGGAGGGGGACTGACAGTCATAGGACGAGAACATCACTGCCACGTCATTCCCCTAGCTCTTAACTGAACTCTTACAGCGCCGCGGATCGGCTTGGTCCACCGCAGCAGGACGGTTGGAGATGGCTGATGAAGACGGTTCTAATTACCGGCCCGGGGGCACGGCCAGCTTCGATCTGCTCACCGACCCGCGCCGATGCGAGGCCGCTCTGAGCGAACGTCCTCGATGACGTGAGCATCGCCGGGGCGGTCACGATCGTCAACCCATCAATCAGAACGCTGTCTTCTCGGTAGAAGCGGCGAGTTCAACCAGGAGCTACAATTATGAAGGCCGTTGTTTTCCATGGCATTGGCGACATTCGCCTCGACGATGTACCCGAACCCATTATCGAGGATCAAACCGACGCCATCGTTCGGCTAACGTCGAGCGCGATCTGCGGCACCGACCTCCATTTCGTGCGCGGCACCGTCGCCCCCGTCGATAAGGGACAGATCCTCGGCCATGAAGGCGTGGGGATCGTCGAGCGCGTCGGTCACGATGTGAGCTTGATCAAGGTCGGCCAACGCGTCATCATCCCGGCGATCATCGGCTGCGGACACTGCCAGTTCTGCGATAAGGGCTTCTTCGCTCAATGTGACGTCGCCAACCCGGCGGGCAAGCGTGCGGGCTCCGTATTCTTTGGCGGACCGGCAAACGCCGGCAAGCTGAAGGGGCTGCAGGCGGAGAAGGCCCGCGTGCCGTTCGCCGACGCCATGTTGGTGCCGATCCCGGATGAGATCGACGACGACAACGCGATTCTGATGAGCGACATCCTGCCGACCGGATGGTTCGGCGCCGACCTCGCGGAGATCGAGGAAGGCGACCATGTCGTCGTCTTCGGCTGCGGCCCTGTCGGGCAAATGGCGATCGCCTCCGCAAAGCTGATGGGAGGCCGGGTGATCGCGGTCGACCGGCTTCCGGACCGGCTTGAGATGGCCCGGGCGCAGGGCGCCGAGGTCATCAATTTCGACGAGGTGGATGTACCTGATGCGGTGCTCAAGCTGACCAACGGCGACGGCGCGCGGCGGGTGATCGATGCGGTGGGTGTCGACGCCGAGCACGCCCACGCCGGGCCCGACGAGCCGGGCCTGTTGGGCAAGGCCAAGCAGCTCGTTGAGCAATTTCAGATCGAACCGTCCGCCCGGAAGTTCGCTTCGCACTTCCGCGCCGGCAACAACCCGTCCCAAGTTTTCGATTGGGGCGTTGAGTGTGTCGCCAAGGCCGGCACGGTGGCCATCATCGGTGTCTACCCGCTGACCGATCGCATCTTCCCGATCGGCATGGCCATGAACAAGAACCTGACGCTGCGCATGGGGATCGGCAATCATCGCCGCTACTACGATGTGCTGATCGATCACGTAGTCAGCGGTCGATTGAATCCGAAGAAGATCCTCACACAGGTCGAGCCGATGACCGACGCAATCGCGGCGTACAAGGCCTTCGACGAGCGCCAGCCGGGATGGATAAAGGTCGAGCTGGACCCGGTCAGCTGACGAGGTCCGGTAACTGCCTGTCGACCCACCTGGTACCATCGGCCCCGGTTCTTCGACCGGTGCCAAGTGGGTGACGCGGGACCGCGCGCGAATTCAATCAGGAATAAATTCAACCAGGAGACAAGCAATGCCCCTTATCAAGATTCACTCGCCGGAAGGCACCTTCACGAAGGAAGCGCTCGACATTCTGGCGGCGCAGATCAGCAAGGATGGTGGCGATCTCGAGAAGCTTTCCGACGACCCCTTCACACGCAGCACGACCTGGGTTTACGCCCACGAGTACGATCCCGCGAAGGTCTATCATGGCGGCAAGCCCGGCGGCACCAGGGTGGTGACCGTCGAACTTAGCGCTCTCCAAGGTGGTTTCGACCACTCGGTCAAAGCCGAGCTGATCAAGCGCGTGACCGCCGCGGTAGCAAAGGCCGGAAACTTCGACAGTCAGTACCTCCCGATCTATGTTCTGATCCACGAGGTTCCCCCGCAGAGCTGGGGGTTCAGCGGCAAGCCGCTCTCGTTCGAGGCGCTCCAGAACCCGCCGGAGGGTGCCAAGCCGCTGTAATCGGATCCGTCAGGGCCGGTCGCTGGAC
>CAXTOI010000185.1:0-1552 GCA_964245645.1 uncultured Novosphingobium sp.
CCTGGCCAATGCCCGCCTGACCTGGCGCAACGTAAAGGACGATCTGGAGATTTCCGGAGCCGTGACCAACTTTACCAACAAATACTATTACAACGCCATCTTCTCCGCCGTCTACGCGTTCTCGGGCACAGCTTATCAGCAGATCGGCCATCCGCGCGAATACATGATTACGGTCAAGAAGTCCTTTTGACACCTGCTGCATCTGCTCCGGCCGGCAATCGTCTCACCGGTTGCCGGCCTGCCGTGACGCCGATGTGCGGCTGGCCCGCGGAGCCCAACCTATGACGGCCATCGACTTATGACCGGCACCGATCGCGTCGCGCTCTATCATTGGGAGCCCAATGCCAATTCGGGCAAGCCGATGCTCACGCTGTTCGAGAAGGGCGTGGCGTTCGACAGCCATTATCTCGACCTGCTCGCGTTCGACCAGCACCAGCCCGATTATCTTGCGATTAACCCGCTTGGCACGATTCCGGCGATGACGCACGGCAGCCGGGTGCTGACCGAATCCACCGCGATCATGGAGTATGTCGACGAAGCGTTCGCCGGCCCCAGCTTGATGCCGGCCAATCCGGTCGATGCCTGGCGGGTGCGCTGGTGGATGAAATTCATGGACCAGTGGCTGGCGCCCAGCTTCTCGATGATCGGCTGGAGCGTCTTTGTCGGCCCGTCCGTCCGGCAGCGCGATCCGGCGGAACTTGATGCCGCGATCGAGCGCATCCCCATGCCCGAACGGCGGGTCGCGTGGCGCAAGGCGATCAGCGGCAGCTTTTCGCCCGAGGAAATGGCCGAATCGCAGCGGCGGGTCGCCTTGGGCATCGGGTTTCTGGAACGCGCGCTGGGCGAACGCGCGTGGCTGGGATCCGACAGCTACAGCCTGGCCGACATCAACGGCTTCAACCTTGCCTATGCCCTGCCCCTGTCCCAACCGCAGCTGTCCAACGACACGCTGACACCCAACATCCTGCGCTGGCTGCGCGCGATCTACGCCCGGCCCGCCACCCGCCAATGCTGGGCGCTGGGGCGGACCGACATGGCCAGACGCGTGATCATCCTGGAGAGCGAGCCGACATGACCGCTACCCTGTATCATGGCGAACCCAATGGCCCATCGCTGGCGGTGCTGGCCGCCGTGTTCGAGAAACAGGCCGAGATCGTGCTGCAACGGATCGACCTGGTCGCCGGCGATCGCCATGGCCAGAACGTGCCGCACGCTTTCGAGGTGGAGCAATCGATCGAAGGCGAAGGCCCGGTCCTGGTGGCGGATGGCGTGGCGATGGCGGACAGCGTGTTCATCGCCTGCTATCTCGACGACACCGGGCGCGGCGTGCCACTGCGCCCGGCCGATCCCTACGCTCGTTGGCAGGCGATGGCGTGGTGTCGCTACATCATCGAACGGCTGGCCCCGGCCGCCGCGTATCTCGGCCTGCACGCTACGCCGCCGGCGCAAATGCCCGGCGGGATCGTCAGCCGCGATCTGGCGGAGCGCTGGCGCGATGCGGTGGACGGCCGGTTCGATACGGCAAAACTGGACGACAGCCACGCCAAGGTCG
>CAXTOI010000185.1:1562-6618 GCA_964245645.1 uncultured Novosphingobium sp.
CAAGGCGCTCGACACCTTCACCGAGATGAGCGACGCCAAGGTCGCGCAGGCGATCGCCAGGATCGAGGCGCAACTGGCCGATGGCCGCGACTGGTTGATGCCGGATTTCGGCATCTGCGATCTGGAAACCTACGCCTGGCTGGCCGGCATGCCGTGGGTGCTACCCGCAGCCTTTGCCGACGCATCGCGCACGAACCGCTGGCTGGCCCGGGTGAAGGCGCGGCCATCGGTCGCACGGGCACTGGCGCTGGCGAGCAGGCCGGCCCCGGAGACGGTCTGGGCGCCCGGTCCCGAAATCAACCGCTGGGGCTGACATGCGCTCGATCGATTATTTTGACCGCGGGCACGATCTGGACCCGATGCGCGCCGCGCTGATCGACGTGGCGGCAGGCGAGACGCTGTCTTTCGCGCAAGTCCGCCAGCGGACCGAGCGGATCGCCGCTGCAATGTATGCCGGCGGCTTTCGCAACCAGCAGCCGGTCGCGCTATATGGGCCCAACAACGCAGCGATCATGGTCGCCCTGCTGGCGATCTGGCGTGCTAACGGGCAATGGGTGCCGGTCAATGCGCGCAATGCGATCGATGCGAACGCGGCTTATCTCAATTACGTTCGCTGCGGCTGGATGTTTTATCATTCGAGCATGGCGGACGAAGTCGCCGCGCTGAAGGCGGCGGTGCCGAGCCTCACCCGCTTCGTCTGCCTGGACCGGGCGATGGGCGACGATGACGCGCTGGACGATTTTTGCGCCACCGCGCCGGATGCCGCTTTGCCCGATTTTGCCGATCCGTTCGGCGCGCCGGACGATGTTGTCGGGCTGTTTCCCACCGGCGGGACGACCGGGCCGTCCAAGGGGGTGGTCGTCACCAATCTGGGCTGGGGTACGATGCTGGAAACGCTGGGCGATGCGGTCGGCGGCCGTACCGACGACCCGGTTTCGCTGGTTGTCGCACCGATCACCCATGCTGCGGGTCCGGTCGCGCTAGGCACGATGGCGCTGGGCGCGACGCAGGTGATCCTGCCCGGCTTCGATGCCGATGCCGTGCTCCGCGCGATCGCGACGTACAAGGTGACGCACATGTACCTGCCGCCGACCGCGCTGTACGGCATGCTCGGCTCGGCCGAACTGGGGCGGCACGATGTCTCGTCGCTGCGCATCTTCATCCTGGTCGGATCGCCGGTCTCGCCGGAAAAGCTGCGCCTGGCGGTCGAGGTCTTCGGGCCCTGCATGTGCCAGGCATACGGCCAAGTGGAATCGCCGATGATCATGACCTGGCTGCCGCCCGAAATCGTCGCCGCCGCCGCCGCCGGACGCCATCCCGAGCGTCTGGCGAGCTGCGGGCGGTCGACCCGCTCGGTGCGGATCGGCATCATGGACGACGCAGGCAATTTGTTGCCCGACGGGGAGCCGGGCGAGATCGTCGCGCGCGGCGTGCTGGTTTCCCGCGAATATTTCGAGCTGCCCGAGGCGACGGCGGAAGCGCGGGCGTTCGGTTGGCACCATACCGGCGATGTGGCGTACCGGGACGCGGACGGCTATCTCTATATCGTCGATCGCAAGAAGGACATGGTGGTCACCGGCGGCTTCAATGTCTTCACCGCCGAGGTCGAAGCGGCGGTGACCGAACTGCCCCAGGTGCGGGAATGCGCCGTGATCGGCATTCCGCACGAGAAATGGGGCGAGGCGGTGCACGCCGTGGTGGTAGGCGACGGGATCGATGCGGCGGGGGTAATCGCGCACGCACGCGCCCGGCTTGGCGGAGTCAAGGCGCCCAAGAGCGTGGGTTTCGTTGCCGAATTGCCGCGCACACCGGCGGGCAAGATGGACAAGAAGGCCTTGCGGGCAGAGTATTGGCATGGCGACCGGTCGGTCAACTGACCGGCGCCCGAGAGGACGAAACACGATGACGAACGGATTGCAGCGATCAGGCATCGCGTGGATGGCGGGGGCAGCGCTGGTGTTTACAGCTGCGGCGGCAACGCGATCTGGCGCGCAGACGGATCGCGTGCTCGACGGCGCACGGATCGCCGCCGGCGCAGCTGGCGAATGGCTGTCGACCGGGCGAACCTACGACGAGCAGCGCTTCAGCCCGTTGAACCAGTTGACGCCGCAGAATGTCGGCCAGCTGGGCCTTGCCTGGTCGGCCGATCTCGACACGGCACGCGGCCAGGAAGCCACGCCGTTGATGATCGACGGGGCGCTGTACGTGTCGACCGCGTGGAGCATGGTGAAGGCGTATGATGCGCGCACCGGCAATCCGTTGTGGTCCTACGATCCGCAAGTCCCGCGCGAGACGCTGGTCAAGGCCTGCTGCGACGCGGTCAATCGCGGAGTCGCCGCCTGGGGCGACCGGCTGTTCGTCGGCACGCTCGACGGTCGGCTCGTTGCGCTCGATCGGCATACCGGCAAACCGGTGTGGAGCGTGGTGACGGTCGACAAGAGCGGCAATGCGACCATCACCGGCGCGCCCCGCGGCGTCGGCGGCATGGTGCTGATCGGCAATGGCGGCGCCGAATTCGGCGCGCGCGGCTATCTGACCGCATACGACGCCGCTACTGGCAAGCAGGTCTGGCGCTTCTATACCGTGCCGGCGCAACCGGGCACCGAGCAGGAACCGGCATATCTGAAGGCGGCAGCCAAGACCTGGTTCGGCGAATACTGGAAACAGGGCGGCGGCGGCACGGTATGGGATTCGATGGCCTACGATCCTGCGCTCGACCTGCTGTATATCGGCGTCGGCAATGGATCGCCGTGGAACCAGGCCTATCGTTCCGAAGGCAGGGGCGACAACCTCTACCTGTCGTCGATCGTCGCCATTCACCCGAAAACCGGCACCTATGCGTGGCATTATCAGACGACCCCGGGGGAAAGCTGGGATTTTACCGCCACGCAGCATATCGTGCTGGCCGACCTGCAGATCGACGGCAAACCGCGCAAGGTGCTGATGCAGGCGCCGAAGAACGGCTTTTTCTACGTGCTCGACCGTACCAGCGGGCAATTGATCTCGGCAAAGAATTTTGTGCCGGTCAACTGGGCCAGCGGCGTGGACATGGCCACCGGTCGCCCGATCGAAAACCCCGAATCCCGCTACTACCGCACCGGCAAGCCGTTCATCGGATCGCCGGGCGCGACCGGCGCGCACAGCTGGCAGCCGATGGCGTTCGATCCCAAATCGGGGCTCGTCTTCATCCCCGCCAATCTTGCCGCTTTTCCCTATGTGCCCGACCCAGCGTGGAAACCGGCCAAGATCGGCTTTAATGTCGGGGTAGACATGGGCAAGGCAGCGATGCCGGCCATCCCGGCAGTGCGCGCCGCTGCCGCTGCCGCGACCACCGGCGCGCTGATCGCGTGGGACCCGGTCGCGCAGAAGGAGCGCTGGCGGGTCGCTTACCAGGGGCCGTGGAACGGCGGCCTGCTGGCCACCGGCGGCGACCTGGTCTTCCAGGGCAGCGCGGCGGGCGCATTCGCGGCATTCTCCACTGTCGACGGGCACAAGCTGTGGTCGTTTCCAGCCCAAAGCGGGATCGTCGCCGCGCCGATCAGCTATGAACTGGACGGCACGCAATATGTCGCGGTGCTGGCCGGCTGGGGCGGGGTCTGGGCGCTGGCACCCGGCTCGCTGATCGACAAGAGCGGCCCGGCACGCAACATCAGCCGGGTGCTGGTGTTCAAGCTCGGCGGCAAGGCGGTGTTGCCGCCCGCGCCTCCGCTCGCCAAGCTGCCGCTGGATCCGCCGGCCTCCACCGCCAGCGCCGAAACAGTCGCGGCGGGGGGCGAGCGTTTCGGCCGCTACTGCGGCGTCTGCCACGGCGATGCCGCGATTGGCGGGGCGCTGGTGCCCGATCTGCGGCACAGCGGCGTCATCAACGATGCCACCGCGTGGCAACAGATCGTGCACGAAGGCGCGCTGAAAGACGCAGGCATGGTCAGCTTTGCGCCGGTGATGTCCGCACCCGAGATCGAGACTGTCCGCCAATACGTCATCAAGCGGGCCAACGAGGACAAGGCGCTGGAAGCCAAAGCCATCGGCGTGCGCGCGACCACGAATCGGAAATCGTAAGCCGATGCCGATAGACCCCAGCAAAATTGTCGCGATCGACGTCCACGTCCATGCCGAAGTGTCATGCCACGATCCCGAGGACCCGGTGATGGCCAAGTTCTTCGACGCGGCCTCCACCTATTTCAAGGCCGACCGCAAGCGCCCGACCATCCCCGAGACGATCGCCTATTACCGCGAGCGCAACATCGCCTTTTGTCTGTTCACGGTCGATTGCGAAAGCGGGCTGGGTGCCAAGCGGATCAGCAATTATGAAATCGCCGAACTGGCGGCGCAGAATGACGACATCGTCATTCCCTTCGCCTCCATCGACCCGCGCAAGGGCAAGTACGGCGCGCGTGAGGCGCGCGACCTGATCGAGAATCATAAGGTCAAGGGTTTCAAGTTTCACGGCATCATGCAGGATTGCGCGCCCGGCGACCGCGTTGCTTATCCGATCTATGAGGTGATCGCCGAATACGGCCTGCCCGCCATCTTCCACACCGGCCATTCCGGTATGGGCACGGGCATGCGCGGCGGCGGCGGCGTGCGGTTGAAATACGGACAGCCCATGCTGGTGGATGACGTGGCGGTCGATTTTCCCGACATGAAATTTATCCTGGCGCATCCCAGCTGGCCGTGGACCGACGAAAGCCTGTCGATGGCCCTGCACAAGGACAATGTATTCATCGATCTGAGCGGCTGGAGTCCGAAATATTTTCCGAAACAGGTCATCCAGTATGCCAACACGCAATTGAAGCACAAGATGATGTTCGGCTCCGACTGGCCGCTGATCCGCCCCGAGAAATGGATCGAGGCAGCGCGGGAAATCGGCTTTCGCGAAGATGTGCTGCCGCTCATCATGAAGGATAATGCCGTTCGCCTGCTGGGGTTGGGGTGAGCGATCTTGCCGGACGGCATATCGTCGTCACCGGTGCCTCGTCAGGCATCGGCCGGGCCACCGCGATCCTGCTGGCGGCCCGCGGAGCCCGGGTTTCGCTGATCGCGCGCGGGGCGGAAG
>CAXTOI010000186.1:0-6608 GCA_964245645.1 uncultured Novosphingobium sp.
GCGGAGCAGGCGGCGGGATCAAGTCGCCCAACGCGGCATGCACACCCTGCACCCGCTCGATCAACTGCCCCGGAGCATCGCCACCCAGCCCGCCCGGCGCCAGCACGCGCGCGGCAAGATCGGCAGGACCCGCCGTAATCACATCATAGACCAGCGGCTGGTACGCCGCCCATTGCGTCGCCAGCGCCAGCACGAAGCCCAGCCGCAGCGCCGACCATACGCCTTCGCGCAAGGTGATCTGCCCGCCCAGCAGCAGCCGATAGCCGATCAGCGCGACATAGATCGTCAGCAGCCCGGAAACTGCCATGCCGAACGGCGTTCCCGGCCCCAGCGCCTGATAGCCCGCCGCGCCGAGGGCCAGACTGTGGCAATCGACAAAGCCGACCATCTGGCTGACATAAGGACCTGTCGGGTCGAAGGCGGGGCAGACGGCCATCACGCCACCCGCAGCAATTCAGGCAGCCACGCCGCCGGATCGTCGCCGGTGCGCTCGCGAATTTCATCGAGCAGCCGCACCACCCGTTCACGCCCCGACAGGATCGTCAGCAACTCCTCCTCGCCGCCCAGATTGAGCCGTACCACCACGCTGTCCTGCCCATGCTTGACCAGGAAGCAATGTGCGGTGTCGGGCAGCGTGCGGATCAGATCGTATTCGTGAGCGGTCAGGCCGAAGCCGTTGATGTAGTCCTGCGCCTGCGCCTTGGGATTGGCGGTGAAGATCTGCGTCGCGGCCTGCTCGACGATGGCGCTGGCGATGCGGCTCGACAACGCATCCTCGGCATTCTGGGTCACGAAGCCGACGATGCCGTTGCGCTTGCGGATGGTCTTTTCCCAATCGCGGATGCGCGCGACGAAAACGTCGTCATCCAGCGCCTTCCAACCTTCATCGACCACGATGATCGCCGGGGTGCCGTCGAGCCGCTCATCGACGCGGTGGAACAGATACATCATCGCCGGGGTGCGCAGCAGCGGATCGTCGAGGATGCGGGTCATATCGAAGCCGACGGTTTCGTTGGACAAGTCCACGCCATCCTCGGCATTGTCGAACAGCCAGGCATGCTCGCCCTCACCCCACCACGGGCGCAGCCGCGCATAAAGATCATGGGCATGCGGACGCTGCCCGCCGCGAAACAGTTCGACGAAGCTGCGCAGCCGGCGATAAGCGCGCGGCGCAACGAAATTGGCGTCCACCGCTTCCTTGATCTGCTGCTGCTCGGCGGCGTTGAGCGGTTCTCCCTCGATGATCGCCAGCCGGGCGACCCAATCGTGGAGGAAGCGGCGGTTTTCGGCACGGTCGGCCAGTTGCAGCGGATTAAGCCGGCTGGGCGTGCCCGGGCGCAGCACATCATAGCCGCCACCGATCGCGCGGATGAACAATTCAGCGCCGCGATCCTTGTCGAAGAACACGATCCGCGGGGCAAATCGCCGCGCCTGCGCCAGCAGGAAATTGACGATTACCGTCTTGCCTGAACCCGACGGGCCGATGACGGTGAAATTACCCAGATCGCCCCCGGCGCCTTCGGCATTGTGGAAGTTGAAGTGATACGGTCCGGCGGCGGTCGTCTCGAACAGCGTGACCGCTTGCCCCCAGTGATTGCCGGCAGCGCGGCCCAGCGGGAAATTGTGCCCGCTGGCAAAGCTGGCGAAATTGGCCGAGCCGATCAGCGCGCGCCGGGCGATGAATTTGAAATTGCCGGGAAATTGAGCCCAGAACGCTGCCTCCAGCCCGACATCCTCGCGCACGGCGATGATGCCCAGATCGGTCAATGCGGCTTGTACCTCTGCCACCCCGGCATCGACTTCGGCGGCATCGCGCCCACGCACCGTGATCGTCAGATGATGCTCGCCAAAGGCAGCGCGGCCGGCCGCGACATCATCCTTGGCCAGTGCCAGTTCATCGCGCAGGCTGACCGCCTCGTCGTCGGAAGCCCTCATGCGTCGCAGCGCTAGGTTCATCCGACCCAGCCCCTCCTGCCGATCGACGAAGGCAAAGCTTTGTGCGATCACCAGTTCGATCGGAATCCGCAGCAGATCATCGAGCATGCCCGGCGTGGTCTGGCCAGGATAATCCTTGACTGAGACGATCGCAGCCAAACTGCGCGGTGCTCCCCCGGTCGCACCCAGTTCCAGCGTATCCAGCCCGAAGCTGACCCGCCGATACGGCAGATACTCCCCGGCATCGCCATGCGGCAGGCGCACCGGACGCAATTCGGCATTGTAGAGCGCCGAGAGGAATTCAAGCGCTTCGGAACACGGCCCGCCAGGCGTTTCGTAAACGGATAGCACACGCGGGCCATAGCTCGACATGGCCACACCGAGTTGCTCTCCGGCGGCTTCCAGCGCACGGCATTCGGCGGCGACGATCGCGTCACCCCCGCTTCGCCCCGCGCTGCCCAACAGCCCCGCCAGCCGATCGATGATCCCGGCCCGGCCCGGCGTCGGGCGACGGATCAGGGTGACGAACAGCTCATTGGCATAGAGATTGCGTGCCGCCAGCCGCTCCTGCCAGATCGCATTGACATGGGCACTGAAGGGATCGGCAAAGCTGCCCTCGCCGCCCGGCTCGATGCGGCGGCCCAGGACATGGTGGTACATGGCAAAGCGCGACGAACCGATCGCGCGCAGGCTGGCATCGCGCAGGCCTTTGCGGTAATTGAGTTCATCGCTGTCCGCCGTTTCGAACAGCAATCCGCGCAATTGCATCACCAGCATCAGCGTGCCGTCGCGCAGCGCGATGATCCGATCATCGACATGGTGTGCATAAGGCAGCCGGCTACCGGCGGACTGCTCCTGCGCGAACGGTGGTGGTGCCTCGCGCCCTGCGGGGTTCAGGCGCGATAGGAATTGCATCGCCAGAACCTGAAGTTGCGCACGCGCGGACAGCGCGAAACCCGCACCAGCCAGATATCGAACACGCGTGGTTCGCGCAGACAGGCGGCGAAGCCGACGAGATGCAGCGTCAGCGAAAAGACTATCACCCAGACCGAGCGAAAGATCAGGAATGCTTCGGTGGAGACGACGAAGTTGATCACGAAGAAGGTATAAGTAACGCCCGCAAACATCTGCGGACGAGTCAAGGCCACGAACAGCGGATCGCGCTCGAGGCCGTCCGCCACCGGATCAATACCCGGCCGCAGCGGTGGACTGGATCCCCGCCACGATGCTGGCCGCGCCGAACAGGATGAAGCAGCCCAGGATCACGGTCAGGCCATAGCGCCAGTTCATCCGCCCGGTCAGCATCATGAAGCCCACCACCGCCACCGCGATCACCGCCGCCACGGTGGCCACCGTGCCCAGCAGCGTGCCCTGCAGCCAGTGCATCGCGCCGACGATCGGCCCCGATCCGGCCGGATCATAGGTCTGCGCCGCTGCCGGTGTGGCGATCGCGGCCAACAGCAATACACCGGTGAAGTTTTTCAAATGCTTGCTCATTGGCTGCAGACTATTCGCCACCGCAATGCTGTGCAATCGATAATCGATCGGTTTTAGTTCTTGCGCGTCAGCAGTGCTGCCATGCGCAGGCGCATCGGTTCGTCGGCTTCCGGCATCGCGCGATCGAACATTGCAGCGGCATCTTCACGGCGTCCCTGCTGCAGCAGTTCGACAGCGTGATTGAACTGAGCGCGAAAATAGCCGCTTTCCGCCGAGCGCCGATACCAGTCCGCCGCGCCTGCCGGATCATGTGGCGTGCCCCAGCCTTCCTCGAGGCAACGCCCCAGCAGGTTCATCGCACGCGCATGCCCGAGGCGGGCAGCGCGTTCGTACAGCGCTACCGCTGCGCCGTGATCCTGGGCAATACCGCGCCCGTCGAACAGCATGTTGGCGAGATTGTAAATGCCCCAGCTATCGCCCAGGGCAGCGCTGCGGCGATACCATTCGACCGCCGGGCTGAAATCGACACACGTTCCCCAGCCCAGTTCGTAGCAGCGCCCGGCCATGTTCTGCGCTTCGCCGTCCCCGGCCATCGCTGCTCTGGTGAACCACCGCAACGCCGCTGCTTCGTCTTTAGCGACCCCGGTTCCGTCGAGCAGCATTCGCCCCAATTGCACTTGCGCGCCGGGCATGCCGCAGGCGGCTGCTGCTTCCACCCAGGGCGCCGCCGTTGCGGGATCACCGCCTAACGCGGCGGCAAGTTCGGCGGTCGACATCGCCTGCAACCGGGCCATGCGCCGGGTCTGGTCTTCGCCGCGATCCGCACCGGCGACGGACCGCGCCAACTGCGGTGTCATGCCACCCCGCCTGGATACGGCCGTACTTGTACCCCGCCCCGTATTTCATGGGCGCGCGCCGCCGTCACACCTCGCCCCATTCGCGCAGCAGATTGTGATACAGCCCGGTCAGACGCAGGATCGCGCCGTCATCACCGCCACTGCCGGTCAACGCCTGGATCGACTGGTCCAGATCGACTAGCATATCGCGATGCTCGCCACCCTTGACCATGCTCTGGACCCAGAAAAACGACGCCAGCCTACAGCCGCGCGTCACCGGCTCGACGTGGTGCAGGCTGCGCGCGGGGTACAGCACCAGATCGCCCGCATTCGGCTTCAGCGTATGGCGACCATAGCTGTCCTCGATCACCAGTTGGCCGCCGTCGTATTCGGCAGGATCGGACAGGAACAACGTCGCCGACAGATCAGTACGCAGCCGCTGCGCGGTGCCCGGAACCTGGCGCACGGCGTTGTCGATATGGCGGCCGAACGTCATGCCGACATCATAGCGGTTGAACAGCGGCGGAAAGACATGGCGGGGCAGCGCGGCGCTGAGAAATTCCGGGCTTTGCTCCAGCGCGTGGACCACGATCAGCCCCAGCTCGCGCCCTGTCGGACTATCGGGCCCGATCTGCAGATTGGCCTTCACCTGGCCCGACTGATGCCCTGCCGTGACAGCGCCATCGGCCCAGGGCGCATGATCGAGGCGACCGCGCAACGCGGCGGCCTCATCACTCGACAATAGTGCCCGAACCTGAACGAGCATCAATATTTGACCGCAGCCGTGAACAACGCGGTGCGACCCGGCGAAGGGATCACATGGTTTTCGGATGCGCTGGTATAATAGGCGTTCTGCCAGGCCAGCTTGTTGAACACATTGTTGACGTTGATGCGCAGGGACAGGTGCCGATCGAGGGTCCAGGCAGCCATCGCATCGACCAGGACATAGCTGGGGATGACTGCCGCTTGCGCGAAATCGGCATATCGCTTGCCAAGGTAATTGCCGCCGACGCCCAATTCGAAATGGTTCGAGAACTCATACTCGGTCCACAGGTTGACGGCGTTGCGCGCGGTATTGGCCAGCTGCTTGCCGACATTGGCGGTTGCGCTGGAGGCGATCGTCTTGCCGTTCAGATAGGTATAGCCGGCGGTAATCTCCCATCTGGAGGTCAGGCGACCGGTGATGCCGAGTTCGGCCCCGTTTACGCGCTCGTTACCCGCCAGCACGAGCTGCGTCGGATGATCGGGATCGGTCACCTGGGCGTTGTCGATCTGCGTGCGGAACAGCGCGGCGGTCGTGCTCAGCCTGCCGTTCATCCAGTCGAGCTTGGCGCCCACCTCGAAGCTCTTGGCCTTCACCGGGGCAAGGTTGACCGTCTTGGCGCTGAGTGAAAGCGCTTCGGCTGAGGGATCGAACGATGTGCCGTAGGAGAAATAGAAGCGCTGATGCTCGCCCGGCTTGAATACCAGCGACGCGCGCGGGCTCCAGACGTGATCGACGTGATCGAGCGCTGCCGCCGATGCCACCCCGGCGACAAGCGACGCAGGCCGATAATGTGCGGCAAACCGGTCATAACGCACGCCGCCGATCACATCGACCAGCTGGCCGACGCTTACCGTGTCGATGATATAGGCTGCCGAACCGTAAGCAGTGGTGACGGCGCGCGTCTTGCCCGCCTCGGTCGGCGGGGTCTCGTATGGGTCGGGATCGAGCAACGGCGTCGCCGGGGTTTCGCCGGGTCTGCCGAAAGGATTGACGAAGCGCACGGCATCGTCATGCTCGCGGCTGAATTCGGTGCCGGCAACCAGCGTGTTCGACAAGCCGCCGATCTTGAAATTTGCGGTCAGATCGGTCTGGTCGGTCAAATTGGTGCGATGATCGGTGCTGGCCGGAGAGTCGCGGCCGACCAGGACGGCGGCGAGCGGCGTGGCCGCTGTCGGTGCGCCTGGGCTTCCCGAATAGCCGAAATTGGGGGCGTTGAAGCGGTCGAGATTGGTATAATCGCCATAGCGCAGCGTGTTCGAAAGCGACACATTGCTGCCGAAGCGATGGCGGTAGCGCGCCGTACCGATGTTGACGATGCTGCGGAAACGATCCGAGGCGAGGCCGTAGTCCAGCTCGCGCGAAACATTCGCCGGCTTGCCGTTGATGAACGGAATGCCGACGTCGGGGACGTCGTTTTCTTCCTGGTGATAATATTCGGCGGTCAAGGTGTCGGGTCCGGTGATGCCCAGCGCGATCGATGGCGCCACCCCCCAGCGATGGTTGCTGACCAGATCGCGGTCGGTCACCTTGCTCCGCTCGCCCACCGCATTGATGCGAATTGCGGCGTCCTTGCCGATCGGCTGGTCGATGTCGGAGGTGGCGCGGCGCTCGCGGGTGGTGCCGCCGCCCCCCGG
>CAXTOI010000187.1:0-6588 GCA_964245645.1 uncultured Novosphingobium sp.
ATCGTAAGGTATCACGGACAGAACGGGGCCAAAAATTTCTTCTTGGGAAATGCGGGCCGAATTATCAACGTCGGCAAAGACCGTGGGCTCGACGAACCAGCCGCGATTCGTATCGCGCGGACGGCCGCCGCCTGCGACGAGGCGCCCTTCGCTCTTGCCGATTGCGATGAAGCTCTCGACTCGGTCGCGCTGCGCGGAGGACGCCATCGGGCCAAGCTGCGTCGCCGGGTCCAGTGCATCACCGACCACAAGCGAGTCAGCAAAGCCGGCCAGCGCGTCCACGATTTCGCTATAGCGGCTCTTCGGGGCGAGAATGCGGGTTCCGCTGAAGCAGGTCTGGCCGTTGTTAAGCAGAGAGGCATAGGGAACGCCCTGAAGAAACGCGCCTATGTCGGCATCCTCAAGCACGATCGCGGCTGACTTCCCGCCGAGTTCAAGCGTCACTGGCCGGAGCATCTCGCCGCAGGTCCGGGCGATACTGCGGCCAGCGGCGGTCGAGCCGGTGAAGGCGACCTTGTCGATGCCTGGGTGTCCGATGAGGTACGCTCCCACCTCACGATCGGCGGGGACCCAGTTGAGAACGCCTGGCGGAACCCCGGCCTCGAGCGCCGCCTCCGCCACGATGTAACTGTCGAGAATCGTGCCAGGAGACGGCTTGATCACCATGGTGCAGCCGGCAGCTAAGGCAGGCGCGATCTTGCTCAGCGCGAGCGTCACGGGGAAGTTCCACGGGATGATCGCCGCTACCACTCCTACGGGCGATCTCTCGACGAGGGTCTCCCTGCCCATCTGGGAGGGGCGGACATCAGGCTGTCCAAGCGATTTGGCCAGATCGGCGTAATATTGCATGAGACCGATCGAGAAGCTGCCTTCAAGCTGCTGGCTAACCGCCAATGGCATGCCATTCTGAGCGCTTACCGCGCTGGCTATCTCTTCCCCACGCAGGGCAAGCGCAGCCATGAACCTGTCCATGATCGCCGCCCGCTCAGCAGGGCGCGCATCAGACCAGCCCGGCGCGAGAAAGGCCCGGCGTGCGGCGGCAACCGCCGCGTCCACGTCTGCCGTGGAGGCTTCGGGCACCGTCGCGATCATCTCTTCGGTGGACGCATTAATCAGCGTGAAGCGCCGATCAGTCGCGGGCTTAGCCCACCGGTTGTCAATGAAGAACGCATCTCGCGACTGAAACATCTTCCTCTCCCGCCTCATGCGAGTGGCCTCTTACATCGCGGCGATACAGCCGCTGAGTGAATTCTCGCGATTTCGCCAATCTCCAATTGAGATTGGCCGCATGCATCTGAGCGAGAGATAAACGCCAGCGATGTTGCTTGTCGAAGGCGGCTGCTCGATCCAATTGCGGTAGGCGCACGCTTCGGCGACCGCGTGGCTTACTCCTCCTGGTAGCGGGCATCGCAATTTCCCGCTTGGAGTGCGCACGGGTTAGAGCTGGGAACTCGGTAGAACAGTTTGGAATAGAGAGATTAGGAAGAGGATCAGCGATGCACGTGTCGAGTACGAGCGCTTCCGCGCCAAATGTTCCCGCTCCCGAGCTTGAGCGCTGGCTGACGCGTGCGGACATTGACGACATGGCAAACAAGGTCCGCAATTGGCACCGCTGGGGCTCGGACGACGAGGTCGGCACCCTCAACTTCGTTGGTCCCGACGAGGTTCGTTCCGCGGCGGCTTTGGTGCGAAGAGGTCGCGTGATCTCGATGGGCCTCGATTTCAACTTCCACGGCCCGCAGAAGGGCTGGGGCAACCGCTTCAATCCAATTCACACGATGTTGCAGACCGGCACGGATGCAGTCGCGGGCAATCAGGACTGGAACGGTATCCGCTACGCCGACGATATGGTCACCATGCCTCTGCAATGCGGAACGCAATGGGACGCGCTCGGACATGTTTTCTTCGACGAGAAGATGTGGAACGGGTATGATGCGAGACTAGTCGACAGCACCGGAGCCAAGAAGAACGGCATCGAGAAAGTGCGCGATCGCATGGTCGGTCGCGGCGTTCTTCTGGACGTGGCGCGGATGAGGGGCGGTTATCTCGATGATGGTTACGGCATCGGCTCAGCCGAACTCGACGAGTGCGCCGCCTACCATGGGGTGGAAATCCGGCGTGGAGATTTCGTGATCGTCCGCACGGGTCACATGGAACGCTGCCAGGATCGCGGAGACTGGGGAGGCTATGCTGGCGGTGAGGCGCCGGGACTCAGGTTCGAGACTGCGGAGTGGATCCACCGACGTGAGATCGCGGCGATCTGCCTCGACACCTGGGGCTGCGAGGTGCGCCCAAACGAAAGCAGAGAGATCAACCAACCCTGGCATTGGGTCGTGATCCCGATGATCGGCATCAGCATGGGCGAAATCTTCAATCTACGCGAGCTGTCCACAGATTGCGCAGAGGACGGCGTGTACGAATTCATGTTTTGCGCGCCAGCACTTCCGATAACAGGTGCCGTTGGTTCGCCAATCAACCCCATCGCCATCAAGTAATGGAAAAATAACCATGGCTGCCAAGCAGAAGAGCATCATCGTCACTTGTGCCGTGACAGGGTCGATCCACACACCTTCCATGTCGCCTCACCTGCCGGTGACCGCCGATGAAATCGCAGCGGAGGCGCTCGCCGCCGCAGCAGCGGGGGCGTCGGTCGTGCACCTGCACGCACGTGATCCTAAAACCGGTATGCCGACGCAAGATCCCGGCCTCTTTCGCGAGTTCCTTCCACGCATTCAGCGCGAATCTGACGTAGTAGTGAACATCACAACCGGGGGCGCACCGACAATGCTCGTGGAGGAGCGGCTGCAGCCGGCTCTCCAGCTTAAGCCGGAGGTGGCATCCCTGAACATGGGGTCAATGAACTTCGGCCTTTTCCCGATGTTGGCGCGCTTCAAGGAGTTCAAGTACGATTGGGAACGACCGTACCTGGAGGGTTCGAACGACCGTGTCTTCAGAAACACCTTCAAAGACATTGCCTATATTCTCGAATCTTGCAGCAATAACGACACTCGATTTGAGATCGAATGTTACGATATCGGCCACCTTTACACCGCTGCGCACTTTCTTGAGCGTGGACTCCTCAAACCGCCGCTGCTGATCCAATCGGTATTCGGGCTGCTGGGTGGCATCGGTCCCCACCCGGAGGACGTTCAGCACATGAAGAGAACAGCCGATCGGCTGTTCGGGGAAGACTATTACTGGTCGGTGTTGGGAGCTGGCCGGAGCCAGATGCAGATCGCCGCCATGGCGGCTACTATGGGCGGCAACGTGAGGGTCGGTCTTGAAGATTCATTGTGGATCGGCGCGGGGAAACTGGCGAAAAGCAACGCAGACCAGGTTCGCAAGGTAGTTGCCATTCTCGACGAACTCGGGCTGAAACCTGCCACTCCGGCCGAAACCCGCGAGATGCTGCGCCTGAAGGGTCGTCAGGCGGTCTCCTTCGGCCAAGCGCCCACGGGCCTTGCGAGCTAGCCAGGCGCTCGAAGATTGCCGGTGCGCCCAACCTTTGCAGAGCAGCGCGCGGCAGCGCGACGCCGGCTTCCTCATATGCTCTTCGAGTACATCGACAGCGGCGCGTCCGACGAACGCACGATGCATGGTAACCGGGCCGGATATGACGCGTTGCAGCTGAGGCAGCGCGTCATGCGTGACATGTCGCGTCTCGATCTCGCGAACGACCTTGTCGGAACGGCGGCGTCGATGCCTGTCGCCCTTGGTCCGGTGGGATTCGCCGGAATGTATGCGCGCCGCGGCGAGGTCCAGGCTGCTCGCGCCGCGTCCGTGGAAGGCGTCCCGTTTTGCCTCTCCGCCTTGTCGGTATGCGACTTTGAGGAGGTGCAGCGTGCAAGCGGCCGCGCACCCTGGTTTCAACTCTACATGATCCGCGACCGCAGCTACATGCGCGAGCTGATCGACCGTGTGCGCGCCGCTGGCGCCGAGACCCTCGTATTCACCGTCGACATGCCCGTTTCGGGCATCCGGCACCGGGACGCGCGCTCCGGCCTTCACGATACGGGGGTTCGCGGCTTGGCACGGCAGGCCTGGCAGGGAGCCCGCCGCCCCGCTTGGCTTTGGGACGTCTACCTCCGCGGGCGGCCGCATGGCTTCGGCAATTTCGCGGCTGCGATCGCAGGGAAGAAGGGTCTGGGCGATTACTGGCGCTGGATTCGTGAGAATTTCGATCCCAGCGTCGACTGGGACGATCTCGACTGGGTACGGGCGCGGTGGCCCGGCAAGATTCTGATCAAGGGAGTGCTGTGCGCAGACGATGCGGTGGCCGCATTCGATGCTGGAGCCGATGGGGTGATCGTCTCGAATCATGGCGGGCGTCAGCTAGACGGCGTGGCAGCAACCATCGAAGCACTGCCCGCCGTGGTGGATGCCGTGGGCGGACGTGGCTCGATCCTAATTGATGGTGGAGTGAGGTCCGGTCTCGACGTGCTGAAGGCTCTGGCCGTCGGCGCGGACGGGTGCCTGCTCGGCCGTGCCTGGGCTTTTGCTCTAGCCGCAGGGGGCGAGAGCGCCGTGGTCGCCATGCTGCAGGCGATCAGAGCCGATCTGCAGGTCGCCATGACGCTCACCGGCTGCACCTCCCTGCGTCATGCGGATCGGTCGCTGCTGGATGTAGGCGACAAGTCGCAGGCGGTGGTTCCGCCGTCGTGGCAACTGACCACAGGTGACAACAAACGGCATGGCTGATCGTGATCGCGAGCACGTGAAAAGGGTCTCCATGCCGACTCCTACATTCTAGGACGCGAAGCTATGCTTCTTCAGGATCCTTTCGACTTCCATGCGCGAAGCCGTGGTGAGTACATCTTTGCGATATCAGAGGATGGCGAATGCACCTATGCGCAGGCGCGCGAACGGTCGCTTCGCATAGCATCGGCCTTGCTCGACCTAGGCTTGGCGCCGGGCGAACGCGTCGGCATTATCATGAGCAACTCGCTTGACACACTGTTGATCATCTACGCGGGCGCACGAGCGGGCCTCGTATGTGTACCGGTGAATTGCCGACTTGCGCCCCGCGAATGGATCGGAATGATCGACGACGCGAACGCCCGCGCAGTATTTGCGGACTCGGTCTTTTGCGAGGCGCTGGAGACTGCGGGCGGCAAGCCGCCGATTGCAGTCTGCTCCCAGGGGGCAAGGCCCGGCTGGCTCGCTCTGGACGAGCTAATCGCCGCCGCCTCTTCGAAGTTACCATCCATCGTACCATCGGCGGAGTCCGCCATCCTCCAACTATATACCAGCGGGACGACAGGTAAGCCGAAGGGCGCCGTGTTGAGCCACCGCAGCGTCCTGGCGGACATAAGCCAGCTCTCGTTTGCATTGGGAAACTGTGTGCCAGGCCAGCGGTCGCTCCATGTATTGCAGTTCTTCCATGTCGCGGGCCTCGGATTCGCTCTTCGGGCCAGTTCTGGCGGTGAGACATTGGTCATCGCCAGACAGTTCGATCCCTTTTCCCTGCTCCAGACTCTGGTGCGCGAGCGGATCGCTTGGATGATGGTTGTCCCGGCGATCATCCAGGTGCTGCTGAAGCAGCCCGGTATCGACGGCATGGCGTTCCCCGATCTGCGCTACATCGTCTACGGTGCCTCGCCCATATCAGTGCAGACACTCGTCAGTGCTATGCAGACGTTCAAGTGCGGCTTCGTCCAGGGCTTTGGCATGACGGAGCTCAGCTGCGCCGGCACAATCCTCACCGAGGCAGATCACGCGCGCGCGATTGCGGACCGGCCAGATCTCCTATCCTCCGCAGGACGTCCGCTTCCGGGAACGGAGGTGCGGGCCGTGAACGCCGACGGTTCGGACTGTGAAGGCGGCGAAATAGGCGAAATCCTCGTCAGGGGACCGCAGGTCTTCTCAGGTTATTGGCAGATGCCGGAAGCAACCGAGGCGGCGTTGCGCGATGGGTGGCTGCACACCGGCGACGCCGGTTTCGTGGACAAGGAAGGCTACTTGTTCGTCCGCGACCGGATAAAGGACATGATCGTCAGCGGCGGGGAGAACGTCTACCCCGCCGAGGTGGAAGCCGTGCTCCGGATGCACCCGGATGTTGCCGATGTCACGGTGATCGGCGTACCCGACGCGAAATGGGGTGAGACGGTCATGGCAGTGGTAGTGCCTGAGAACGGCCGCAGCCCGACGGAGGCGGATCTCGACCAACACTGCCGGGCTAACCTTGGCGGCTTCAAGGTTCCGCGCCGCTACAGCTTCGTCGCCGCACTTCCGCGAAACGCGTCTGGAAAGGTATTAAAGCGAGAGCTGCGCGCGCCCTACTGGTTGGGCAGCAGACGACAGATCGGCTGACCTTTCGCGCAACGAAGCGCAGACAAGGTAATCTAACCATGCACTTAGCGAAGCACGCCGGACACGCAGAGCAGATCTGTACCTTTCGACGCGTCCCCGTGTCTTCTGGATAGGAGCCAGACCAACCAAGCTAGACCAAATGACGCTGCACCAAGCATCCAAAGGAAAAGCAGAAAGCAAAACACCGGACAAATTATACCAAGGGCCCGATGACCTGACTCGGTTTGTGTTTCGGCGTGCAACTGGGGTCCACCTGACTCGGTGATCGGCTTCCAATAG
>CAXTOI010000188.1:0-6586 GCA_964245645.1 uncultured Novosphingobium sp.
GGTGTAGATCAGTTTGGGGATGCGGATGAGGTTATAGGCGATGATGTTGAGGAGGAAGTCGCTGGCAACCTGGGCAAGGCCGCGGCGCCTGGTCTTTCGCAAGGTGCCATGCTGCTTACCCCAGCCACAGACGCATTCGATGAGCTTGCGGCGCGTTTGCGACATGGCGTAGCCTTTGCTTGCTGCCATTTCGTCGCTGACGATGTTCCGGCGCCGCTTGCCGTTTTTGGTCAGGGCATCGTTTCTCGCCACGTGCGGGGTCACGTTGAGGTTGCGTAAATGGCTCCGTGCTCGGCGGCGTCATACGCCTTATCCTCACCCACCGTTGCTGGTTTGCCGGTCTCCTTGACCTTGGCCGCGAGCATGGCCTCTGACGCTTCGCGCTCGGCGGTGCCTGTGGCATGGGTGACGCTGCCGCCGACTGCCAGCCCGTTGCGGTTTTCCATGAGCGCATGGCTCATGTAGCAGAGCTTCGATTCTTTCCCCTTGGCCTTTTTGTAGAGACGGCTCTCCGAATCGGTTACGCTGGCATGGGTATCGTTCGAGCGCTTTTGTTTGTGAAAGTCAGTGCCGTCACCGCCCGAGCCATCCCTGGGCTGGAAGCTCCTGTGTGATGCCCAGACCTCGATCAGCGTCCCATCGACCGAAAAATGCTCGTCCGACAATAGCGGCTTCACCTTGGGATGATTGAGCAGCACGGTCATGAAGCGCTGGAAGATGTCGCCCTGCTGAAGCCGCTCGCGGTTCTTGGTGAAGGTAGTCGGTACCCAGACCGCAGCGTCGGCATCCAGCCCGACAAACCAGCGATACAGCAGATTGTAATTGAGCTACTCCATCACCTGACGTTCAGAGCGGATGCCATAAAACACCTGCAACAACAGCGCGCTCAACAGTTGCTCGGGCGGTATCGAAGGACGGCCATCACTCGAATAAAGCTTGGCAAAATCCCCGTGAAGCTCCTCCAATACCGTCCGTACCATCGCCCGCACCGCCCGAAGCGGATGACCTTTTGGCACCCTATCCTCAGGCGATACATACGAAAACATGCGACCCTGATCCGAAAACTGCCCCCGCATAACTGCCTTCAACTCTGCAAGCAGTGATTCAGAACAAACCGCAAAATGCTAGGGTTTTCAGCAAACTGTTAAAACGGAAAGACACTAGTTTGCGAAATCGCAGTTTGAATATGCTCATCGTTTTGCTGGGCGGCGGGATCGCCACCGCGTATTAAGAATAAAAACTGAGGAAGGATGTTCTGTTGGGTCGCAACCGAATTACCAAGGCAATTATTGCGATTGCTCTGCTTCTGCTCATTGCAGCAGCCGCAGCCGTCACGTGGATTTGGCTTCAGGGCCGACAGACGCCGCATGGAACGCCGACCTACGTCGCCCTGGGCAGCTCTTATGCTGCCGGCACCGGATTGGGGCGGCTTCAGCCGGGTAGTCCGCTGCTCTGCGCTCGCAGTGTCAACGGCTATCCGCAACAGCTTGCGCGTATGCGCGGCCTGGCGCTCGTTGACATGTCGTGTGGCGGCGCCGTCACGCAGAACGTGCTCCATGGCGGACAATTTTTTCAAGGCGCGCAGTTGCGGGTCATTTCGAGCGCCACGCGGCTCGTGACGATTACCATCGGCGGCAACGATGTCGGCTATGTCGGCGATCTTTCGATGCTGGCGGCGCGTAATACGAACACCTTGTTCGGCCGTCTCGTGCGTTTATTCTGGAAGGGTCCGAAGACACCGGTCGAGCGCCATTATGGCGACTTGCACAGCGCCTTGATGCAGACGCTGCGGGTGATCCATGCCCGCGCGCCCGACGCTACCGTCATCGTCGCGACCTATCCCGCGGTCTTGCCGCAGACCGGAACATGCGCTCGCCTCGGGTTCTCCGCCGCCGACGCGCAGACCATGTTGCAGGTGAGCAACCAGCTTGCCGCAATCACGCGATCTGCAACGACCGCAGGCGGCGCTACGCTGGTGGACATGCAAGTGCTGGGCATGCAGCACAATGCCTGCTCATCGGTTCCATGGACGGCGGGATGGACCAACGCCACCCTGGCGCCCTTCCATCCGACGGTGCTTGGCGCAAAGGCCACGGCAGAGGCTATATCCGCCGTTCTCGGACCGGTGCGACGCTAGAGCGTGATGCGAAAAAGTGGATACCGGTTTTTCGCAATAAATCACGCGAAAACAAAGACTCTCTAGCATATCCCGGCTGCGCCTTGCCGTTGGATGGCGCAGCGTAGAGGGCGCGCAGCGATCACCATCGAGCGGACGAAGCCGACCAGGGCGGCAACGCCGGTCACGATACCGGTGATCGTCAGACCCCATGGCAATCCGCGTTGCCCGCCGATTACGGTGCTGACGACCGAGACCAACGTCGGTGCGACAGCAAGGCCGATCACGGCACCGCCGACGACGAACAGACCGAGACACAATCCCCGAATCTCATTGGGAATGAGCACCGCGACTGCGGTCGCGGTGACAAGGCCGGTGGCGGCGCCACACAGCAGTAGCAGGGTAAGCATCGCTGCGAAGGCGCTGACGGTCGGCATCACCGGGAAGAAGGCAGCCGGAATGGAAAATGCCGCAGCCGCTACCGCGCCGATCAGAAGGCCCCCAGGGATGCGGCTCCTGTGGCCGAAATCGGCCGCCAGCCCGCCGAAGACCGCGCCCGATATGCCGGCGAACAGGATCACCGCGCCGATCCACGCCGAGAATTGCGCCGGGCTCAGGCCGTAATTGCGGGACAGCACAGGCGCCGCCCAGATTGTCGCCGCAGTGTCCGCCATCACGACAGAGACCTGGCCGATGAGCAGGGGCAGGATCAGCGCGCGGCGCGCCCACATCTCGCTAACGGCTTCACGCAGTGGCAGCGAGATGCCCTCCGCGATCTCCCGTCGCCGGGGTTCGTTCAGCAGGAAGAGCGACAGCAACGCCGCAAGACCGAAGGCGGCGAAGACAAGATGAACACTGCGCCAAGCCGTCAGCCCGAGGACTGACATGCCCGCCAGCGCGCTGAACAGCCAGCCGCCGAGCGCGAAGGCGCCGGCGACGCCGATGATCTGGCCGATCGAAAGGATCAGGATCGCGCGGCCGCGCCGGTCAGGGGGCGACAGATCGGCGGCGATCGAAATCGCCATCGGCAATGCGCACATACCACCAAGCCCGGCCAGCATCCGCGCGACGAACAGCAGCGGAAAGGAGGTTGCGAAAGCCGTAGCAAGACCGCCAAGCGTCGAGACGGCGGTCACCGCGATGAGCAGGTGGACGCGGTTGCGGCGATCGACCATCCGCCCCAGCGGGATCGACAGCAGCGCGATCGGGATCGAGGCGGCAAGGCCCTGGACCAGGCTGATCTGGAAGTCGCTCAGCCGCAGGTCGGCGCGCGCAATATCCTGCATCGGGCTGAACACGCTGCGGGTCGCCCAGGCGCTGGCGATCGTCAAGGAGAGCAGCAGGATCGAGCCGAAACCTGGCGGCGACCGCAGCTCGGCCCGCGATAAGCCGGGCTCAACGATCGTCGCCACGGAAGCTCCATTTGGCATTGAGAATATTGCCGACCGAGCTGTCGAAATGCGCCCCCATCGCCTGCGCTGCAGCCTCGGGATCGCGTGCGCCGATCGCGCGCGCGAGTTCGAGGTGGCGATCGATCATCGTGCGGCGCTCGGCAGCCGTGCGCCGCGTTCGCCATGCGGTCGGCACTGCGATCTCCATCAGCGGCCCGAACGAGGCGACGATCTGGACGAACAACAGGTTGTGGCTCGCACGCGCGATCTCTTCATGAAACGCGATGTCGTGGCGCGTCATCCGCTCGAAATCGTCGAGATCCTCGGCCATCGCTTCGGCCAGGTTCAGGATTGTCGCCGCCTGCGCCGCCGTGCGCTCGCTCGCGGCAAGGGTCGCGGTGCGCAATTCGATCGTGCGGCGTACGTCCCATACCTCGGCGACGCTGATCTGTTCGGTCGTGACCGCATGTTGCAGCGACCTGGCGATCACCGTCCCGTCGATTGCCGCCACGCGCGGCTTGCGGCCATTGCCGACATCGATGCGTCGCAGCGCCGCCAGCGCGCCGAACGCCTCGCGCATGACTGCCCGGCTAACGCCCAGCATCTGCGCGAAATGTGCCTCGCCCGGCAGGGTGTCGCCAGCGTGCAGCCCCGCCGCGTCAATATGGTCGGACACCGCCCGGATCGCGCGCTGGACCAGCGAAACGCCGCCGGCATCGATCACATCATGCGTTTTTGTGATCACCGTCAGGCTGCCAACTGCTGCGCGCGATAATGCGACGGCGAGAGGCCGAACCGCCGGCCAAAGGCGCGAGCGAAGCTGGCATTGTTGCCGTAGCCATTTTGATAGCCGATCAAGGACACCGGAAGATCGGTCGTGAGTAGCATCCGGCTCGCCTCGCTGAGCCGGCGCTCAGCAATTGCCTTCGCGACGCTGCAATCGAACATCGCACGGAATCCGCGGGTCAGGCTTTCGCGGTTCAACCCGCACAGGGTCGCGATCTGCTCAAGCGACAGCTTCTCGTTCCAGCGCTCGTCCACCACCCGCCGCGCGGCCATGACGCGCAAACTATGTGCCCGCGACAGCGCCCCCTTGGAGGCGAGCGGTTGGAGCAGGTTCGCATCGCGCAGCCGCAGCGTGTCGCACAGCAGTTCGACCGACTTGGCGGCTCGGTAGAGTGCGCCCGCTTCCCCTGGCGTGTCGCAGTCGCGGCAGGCCAAGGCGATGGCGCGGAGTTCCGACGGCATGTGGAAGCTGTGCCAATCATCCGCAGTCGGATACGTGCTGCCCATCCGGACGAGCACGGCTGCAGCGACGAGCAGCACGACGCGTGTGCCCGGCACGTCCTGATCGACCATGGTCTGCACCCGATCGACGCCCGCGATCGATGCGGTTGACGAATCGTGGATCGTGCCGAGCGTATAGGCGATCGCGATGGCCTCTTCGGGCATGTCGTAGGTTCCCGGTCGACCGATAAGGACCGTCAGTTCGGGTGAAACCGTGATGGCATGTTCGCGAATATTGCGCATGTCGATCCTCTACTCGCCTCTAGAGGGCGTAGCGTGATCATGGACCTGTCTGACAGCCTGCACAAGGCCTATCTGACAGGTCTCAGCGCGCGGGCAAGCGCATCGTGGCTGTCGCGCCGCGCCTGGACCGCGACAGGCGCGACGGGATCGAAATCAAAGCCATGGAAGCCGCCGGGATAGACATGGAGCTCGACCGCAACGCCCGCGCGCATCAGTCGCTGCGCATAGCCGAGATCCTCTTCAAGGAAGAGGTCGAGTGCGCCCGTCGCTATGAAGGTTGCCGGCAGGCCAGCCAAATCGGTTCCCCGCGCGGGCGCGGCGTAAGGCGACACGTCCGCCGCGCCCGGTGCGTGGCCGAGCAGCGCCGACCAGCCAAAGCTGTTGTTATGGTGCGGCCACAGGAATTCGCCCGCAGTCGGGCTCGGATCGGTTGAAACGCAGGTGCGGTCATCGAGCATCGGATAGATGAGATGCTGGAAAGCCAGCGCATATTCGCCGCGATCGCGGGCCAGCAGCGCCAGCGCTGCGGCGAGACCGCCGCCCGCGCTTTCGCCCATGACCCCGATCCGCTCCGGGTCCACGTTCATCGCGCCGGCATTGCCGAACAGCCACCCGAGTGCAGCGTAGCAATCCTCGATGGCGCCTGGGAACACCGTCTCCGGCGCGAGCCGGTAATTGACCGAGACGAGTGCGCAGCCAAGCGCAGCGACCAGCGCGCGATGCGTCGGCGCCAGCGGCTCCGCCGATCCGGCGACATAGCCGCCGCCGTGGATATGGAAAATGCATGGCAGCGGCGTTGCGGCGTCCGCGGCCTTCGGGCGATAGGTGAACAGCGGGATATCAGGCGCGCCGGTCGGGCCGGGAATCATCCGCAGGTCGCTGTCGACAGCAGCGACCGTGGCAGGATCCTCGGAAATCGGCAGGCGTGCTACCTCGCGTATCTCGACCAGCGTGTCGGCCGTCAGCAGGATTTGCGGCCATGCATCGAGCAGTGGCAGGAGGGCCGGATCGACGAGGTGGCGTGTATTGATGGTCATAGTGCGAATATCTTGCCCGGGTTGAAGAGGTCTTTGGGATCCAGCGCGCGCTTGATCGCGCGCATCATATCCACTGCATCGCCCAGTTCGGCAACCAGCCAGTCCTGCTTGCCCAGCCCGATGCCATGCTCACCCGTGCAGGTGCCGTCCATCGCCAGTGCTCGCTCGACCAACCGGCTGTTGATCGCTTCGACTGCGACCATTTCCTCAGGCGCGTTGGGATCGATCGAGAAGACGACGTGGAAATTTCCGTCGCCGACATGACCCAGGATCGTCGCCGGGATGGGCGATTCCCGGAGATCTCGCTTGGTATCGCCGATACATTCGGCAAGCCGGCTGATCGGCACGCACACGTCGGTCGCCCAGCCGACCGCACCCGGTCGCAGGTTGACTGCGGCATAATAGGCCTCGTGTCGTGCCTTCCACAGCTTCGAGCGCTCCTCGGGCAGGTTCGACCATTGAAAGTCGCCGCCGCCATTGGCGCTCGCGAGTCCGCCGACCGTCGCGACCTG
>CAXTOI010000189.1:0-6556 GCA_964245645.1 uncultured Novosphingobium sp.
TATCGAGCGGCTTACCAGGCACGGCCTGACTTCGGAGATGCCTATTGGAGCCTGGCCAACCTCAAAACCTACCGGTTCACGCAAGCCGAAGTGAACGCGCTTCGCCATTGGCATGGCGCGCCGCGGGTTGCCGAGATCGACCGCATCCATCTGCATTTCGCACTCGGCAAGGCGCTTGAGGATCGCGGCGACTATTCCGCCTCCTTTGCGCACTACGAACAGGGGAACGCGCTGAAGCGTGCGCGCAGCGGGTATGACCCGGATCGGTTCGACGACGAAGTCGCAACGATGATCGCCGCGACGCCGCCGAAGCTTTTTGCCGGTTCTGCGGGAGGACACCCTGCATCCGACCCGATCTTCGTGGTCGGTTTACCACGCGCCGGTTCGACATTGATCGAGCAGATCCTGGCCAGCCATTCGCTGATCGATGGCACTGCCGAGCTGCCCAATGTACTCGCCCAAGTGCAGCTGCTCTCCGGCCGGACCGATGCCGATACCGCCGCCGGCTATCCGCACAATCTCGCAACACTGTCGCCGGCGCAAAAGACAGCGATGGGCGAGGCGTATATTGCGGACACGCGCATCCACCGTGGCGGCGCACCGTTGTTTGTCGACAAAATGCCCAACAACTTCCGGCACCTGGGTCTGATCGCGCTCATGCTGCCCAATGCTCGAATTATCGACGCACGACGCGAACCGATGGCCTGCTGCTTCAGCGGCTTCAAGCAGCTATTTGCCGAGGGGCAGGAGTTCAGCTACGGGCTCGCGGAAATCGGGCGTTATTATCGCAGCTATACGCGGCTGATGAGCCATTGGCACCAAGCGCTGCCGGGCCGGATTCTGACCGTTCATCACGAAGATCTGCTGCGCGATCTCGATGGGCAGACCCGGCGCATGCTGGAGTTTCTGAATCTGGATTTCGAGGATGGATGCTTGCAATTTTACGCCAATGCGCGCGCCGTCCGCACCGCAAGCTCCGAGCAGGTGCGCCGCCCGATCGATCGCAGCGGCGCCGATCGGTGGCGCAGTTTCGAGCCATACCTTGATGCCTTGAAGGTTGCACTCATGCCGGCGGGCTCATGATGCCTATCCGGATCATGCCCTGAGGTGGGGGGCCTGTCGCATGCCGACAATCGTCAACCTTTATAAATATTAGACAGACAATACGAGGCTGCTACTGTCGGCCAAGGGCTTGGGGGATGGTCATGGCAGGGCATACACGCGCGGATCTTGCAGTAAATTCGCGGCGGTTTCGCCGAATCGCTTGTAGCGCCAGCATACTGGCGCTGGCGACGACGGGCAGCGGCCATGCCCTGGCGCAATGTGCGCCCAACCCTTCGCAGGCGTTCCAGACGACGACTTGCGCAGGCACCCAGGCCGGCGGCTACACCATTTCGAGTGACCAGTCGCCGCTGGTGATAAATGCCGGCGCCAGCATCGTGAACGACGGCGACGCGGTCACGGTGTCGATCCCGACCACATCCTATTACGATTATCCCAGCACCACTATCACCGTGAACGGTAGCATCGCCTCAAGCGGCGGCTCCGGTATCGCGATCGATTCGGGCATGCCTTATCTGCCTTATGCATTCGCCAGCACATCGGGCACGATCATGGTCGGCGCCGGTGGATCGGTCAGCGGCACGACCGGGATCACATTGGCGCCCTATGGCGACGGCACCTCACCGTTTGCGGCAGTCTATGTCAGCCTGGACAATGCCGGCACCATCAACGGCACGTCCGGGTTGGCGCTCTCGACCACCGGGGCCAATACAAATTTCGCGACCATCACCAATGAAAGCGGCGGCACGATCGGGGCGATCGCCGCTTCGTTTTACACGCTCACCAATCATGGAACCATCGATGGCGGATCGCTCTCGGCGGTTAACAACATCATCGCCTACAGCAGCGCGTCGCTGTCGAACGACGGCGTAGTCCAGTCCGAAGGCACGGCGGCGACGGTTGTGCTCACCAACAGCGCTAGCTTCAGCAACAGCGGCACTGTCGCGAATTCGGGCGGCGGCGCGGCGATCGATGCCGCGGGCAGTTTGACGAACCAGGTCGCCGGCGTGATCACCGGCAATGGCAGCACAGTCGTGACCGGCGCGAGTTTGGCACTCTTCAATTATGGCGCGGTTACTAACAGCGGCCCGGGCGAGGCGGTGTCTGGAACCTACCTCACGATCGACAACTATGCCGGCGCGACGATTTCGGGCGGCGCCGGAGCGGCGGCGATCCACGCCGGATCATCCCTCAATTTGACCAACGCCGGCACGATCAATGGCGATGTGATCACCGACGGCTACGGCTTCATCGACAGCTCGCAGGGGACGATCAACGGCAATGTCAGCTTCGGCAGTGGCGCCAATACCCTGGTGGCGACCATCGTCAACGATGCTATCCAGACCGGCATCACCGGCACGATTACCGGCGGCATCGGCGGCCTTACCACCAACACTTTGCAAATCGCCCCGATCGCCGATGCCACACTGTCGAGCAGCGTGGCGCTGCCCACCAACTTTACGCAGATCGCCTTTGCGCCGGCGGGCGGCACCACGCTAACGCTGGCCGATGGCTTCAGCAACCCGGGAACCATCATCGATCAGGGCCCAGGCACGCTGACCAATGCCACGACGTTATCGGGAACGGGACAAATCGTCAGCCTGGGTTTCTTCGCATCCAGCTTTATCAATTCAGGCACGATCAACACCAGCAATGTGGGCGGTCTGGCGGCGATTTCGCTCTCGGGCTATGCTTCGCTCGACAATACAGGCACCATTACTGCGACCGGTGACGGGCTCAGTGGCTTTGGCTACGGCGTCACCAACAGCGGCACGATCACCGCCGGCGGTGCTGCGGTGCAGGCGTTTCTGCAGAGCTTTTCGAACAGCGGTACGATCACCTCTACCGGGGGCACTGCGCTGACGTTGTCGACGAGCTGTACCTGCACCCGGGTGACGAACAGCGGCAACATCAGCGGGGCAGCGGTTGGCGTAGACCTCATGGACGGCGTGCTTACCAATTCGGGCACGATTTCTTCGCCCGGCTATGGCGTGGTGCTGAACTTCTACGGCACCATCGTCAATCTCGCCGGCGGCGTGATTTCGGGCGGCACCGCGGCTATCGGTGATCCCACCGGGTCGCCGGGAATATCCAGTGTTACCAACGCCGGTATGATCAACGGCGACGTCAATCTCGCCAATGCCGGGTTCAGCACCAATTTCTATGACGCGGCGCCGGGCGGCGTGCTGAACGGAAACCTGACGTTGGGGGTCGGTGACACGCTCATCACCGACTTCATCAATAAAGGCAGCGGGCAATTCGCCGGGATCACGGGGACCGTTGCAGCGAACCAGTCGAACCTGGTGTATAATGTCGGCGCGGACGCGACGGTCAGTGGCCCGGCGCCGGCAGGGTTCAGCGCCATCGCTTATCAACTCGTGAGCAATGCGACGTTGACGCTCGCCGCTTCCTCGAACTTCACAAGCACGGTCGGGCTGGCTGGGGCGGGCACCGTCCTGCTCGACGGCACGATCAACACCAGCGACGCCAATGCCGTCATCGTGCAGGGTTTTGTAGCCGCAACCGGCTATTCCAGCATTCCAACGCAACTGGCAATCACCAACAGCGGCAGCATCACGACAACACTCGATGCTGCGCGCGGCTATGTCAATGCAGCGGTCAATCTTGGCGGAAACTCGCTGGTGAACAATGGCACCATCACCTTGACCGATACCACCGGCGGTAATCCGAACCTCATCGAGACCGCGATCCTGAATGCTCAGTCGATCACGAACACCGGAACGATCACAGGCATCGGCGCCAGCGCGGTGGCGATAGGAACCTATGCCTATCCACAAGCTGCGAGCCTGACCAATTCGGGCACGCTCACCAGCGATCTGATCACCGTGGCCGTGATCGGTGCAGCCCAGATCACTAACAGTGGGACTATCTCGAGCACCGGCCAGGCGGCCATCGGCGAGCCGTCCAGCTATTATTCGATTTCGCCCCAGATAATCAATCTCGCTGGCGGAGTGATATCCGGTTCCGGCGACGCCATTGCAGTGCAGGGCGGAACGGTACAGAACGCCGGCACGATCGACGGCAATGTCGATCTGGCGGTCCCTTACTTTGGCTACCCTTCCTCGGCGGCGGGCGCTTATTACGATAACGGCGGAACGCTTAACGGCGATTTGACGCTCGATCCCTACGAGGCGCTGGTCATCGCCGGCACCAGCGTCGGGACCGGTCCGCTCGGCGGTGTCAACGGCACAATCAACGCAAATGGCGCTGCGCTGGTCTTCAACGTCACCAATGATACCACAGCATCCGCCAGCAATGTTGCCGCGAGCGGCTTCGGCACTGTTGGCTATTTGATTTCGAACAATGCCACGCTGACGCTCGATGCGAGCAGCAATTTGACCTCGACCCTGGGCGTCGCCGGCAGCGGTTCGGTGATTTTTGACGGCACGATCACCACCAGTGATGCGCCTGCGCTGGTTACGCAGCCTGCTGCGGTGCTGGCGGCAACGGGTATCACACTGACAAATAGCCCGGTGACCATCACTAACAACGGCACTATCGCGACCATCGCCGATAGCAATGATCTCGCGCCTGTGGCGGTTTCGCTCGCCCAGTCCGACACGCTGATCAACAATGGCACCATCAGTCTGACCAGCGCCAATCCGGCGACCGCTTATGCAGCGGTGACCGGCGGCGCGAGCGTGACCAATAACGGGACGATCTCCGCGAGCAATGCCGATGCCGTAAGCGTCGGCGGCAGTTCCTACGGCCTGAGCGAGGTGCTGACCAACTCAGGCACTATTACCAGCAATCTCCTGGCCATTGGCGAGAATGGCCTGGCGGCAATCACGAACAGCGGCGCTATCACCAGCACCGGCGGGGCTGCGATCGGGCTTGCCAATGCCTATGGTTATTATCCCGCTTCCCCCGTCGATATCACCAATCTGACGGGCGGCGTCATTACCGGCGTGGGCGATGCCATCGACGCACAGGGCGGAACGGTCAGCAATGCCGGCACGATCAATGGCAATGTCGATCTCAGCCATACGACTTATGGCTATCCATATTACGGCCCGGGCGACTACGAGGACAGCGGTGGCACGCTGAACGGTAATCTGACGCTCAACCAGTACCAAGCGCTGGTGATCGATGGTGCCGGCCCCGGGGTCGGACCGCTAGGCGGGGTCAGCGGCACCATCAACGCCAATGGCGCGGCGCTGATTTTCAAGGTCACCAGCGACGCGACGGTTCCGGCCAGCAGCGGCGGCACCGGCAGCTTTGGAACCATCGGCTACCTGCTGAGCAACAACGCCACGCTGACCGCTGATGCAAACAGCACTGCGACCGCGACGCTGAACGTTGCGGGGAGCGGCTCGGTAATCCTGAACGGCACGATCACCACCAGCAATGCGCCGGGCCTGGTCACGCAGCAATCGACGCTGTTAAATGCGACCGGCACTGCTTTGGCCAGCAACGTGCTGACCATCACCAACAACGGCACCATCACCAGTTCCGGCGATGCCAACGATCCCGTGCCTGCTGCGGTATCGCTTGGTGGCAGCGATACCCTGATCAACAACGGCACGATCAGCCTGACCAATGCCAACCCGTTGACGTATTTCGCGGCAGTGAGCGGCGGTCAAAGCGTGACCAATGCCGGCACGATCGCTGCGAGCAATGCCAATGCCCTTATCCTCGGCGATGGCTATTACGGTACGAACGAAACGCTCGTCAACTCGGGTACCATCACCAGCAACCTGCTGGCAATTGCGCAAAGCGGCCCGGCGACCGTCACCAATAGCGGAAATATCACCAGCACCGGCGGCGCTGCAATCGGGCTTGCGAACTTCTCCAGCTATTACGGCTCTTCTACCGTCAGCCTGACCAATCTGGCCAGCGGCGTTATCAGCGGCGTCGGCGACGCTATCGACCTGCAGGGCGGCAACCTCGCCAATGCGGGCACGATCAATGGCAATGTCGACCTCGACTATACAACCTTTGGTTTTCTTCCGTATGCCCCGGGAGCCTATTACGATAATGGCGGCACCCTCAACGGCAATTTGACTCTCGGCTTCGGGCAGGCCCTGGTCGTGAATTACGGCGCGGCGGGTAACGCGCCGCTCGGCGGGGTAAATGGCACAATCAGCGCGAATGGCGCGACGCTGATCTATAATGTCACATTTAACACCATGATTGCCTCGTCACCGGCGGTGGCGGACTTCGGGCTGGTAGGCTACCAGCTGTCGAACAATGCCGTGCTGACCGTGCCCGGCGGAACGACGCTCACCACCACGCTGGGGCTTGCCGGGCAAGGCGCGGTTATCCTGAACGGGTCGATCACCACCAACGATCAGCCGGCGATCTCGTCGCTTGCACCCTTCGTCTTCAGCGCAAGCGCGCCGACAGCTACGGCGCTTGCGATTACCAACAACGGCACAATCACCACTACCACCGACATCGCCTATTACACCGGGACCACGGCAGTTTCGCTCGGTAGCGCAGACACCCTGGTCAACAACGGCACGATCAGCAT
>CAXTOI010000190.1:0-6553 GCA_964245645.1 uncultured Novosphingobium sp.
GGCAAAGGCGGTGCGCACGTCGATCTGGCCGGCGTAGGACCGCCCGGAATTCTGCGGGCTCCAGCCATCGATATTGACCGGCTGGTCGATTACCGGATCGTCCGGCTTGACCCCCGATTCCAGCGCCGCCAGATAGACGAACAACTTCCAGGCCGAGCCCGGCTGGCGCACGGCCTTGATCGCGCGATTGTAATTTGAGGTGACATAATCGGTGCCGCCGATCAGCGCCAGCACCGCGCCATCGCGGTCCAGGCTGACCAGCGCGCCTTGCGCCCCCTTGGGCACCTGCGCGACCATCGCCTTGGTCGCTGCGTTCTGCATGCGGATGTCGAGCGTGGTCCAGACCTCGATCGGCTCCTTGTTGTCGGGCAGCAGCGTGTCGAGTTGGGGCAGCGCCCAGTCGGTGAAATAGCGCACCGAGTTCTGCGCCGCATCTGGCGCGATCCGCACCGCATTGAGATCGGCGTCGTTTTCTTGGCTTGTGGTGATCGCGCCGGCATCCTGCATGACCGACAGCACCACCTTGGCTCGCGCGATCGCGGCGGTGGTGTCGGCGGTCGGCGCGTAATGCGACGGCGCCTTGACCAGACCGGCGATGATCGCGGCCTCGGGCAGGCTCAGATGCGTGGCCGAATGATTGAAGAATTTGCGCGACGCCGCATCCACGCCATACGCGCCGCCGCCGAAATAGACCTTGTTGAGATACAGCTCGAGGATCTGGTTCTTGGAAAAGCGCCACTCCAGCGCCATCGCGATCAGCGCTTCGTGCCCCTTGCGCCCGAAGGTGCGGTTGTTGTTGAGAAAGATCGTGCGCGCCAGCTGCTGCGTCAGCGTCGATCCGCCCTGCCGCCAGTGCCCGGTCTGCTCGCGCACCATCAGCGAGCGGGCGATGCCGATCGGATCGAGGCCGAAGTGCTCGCGGAAGCGGCGATCCTCGGTCGAGACGATCGCGTCTTTCATCACCTGCGGGATCTGGTCGTAATCCAGCCATCGGCCATAGCTTGGGCCCAGCGAGACCAGCTGCGTGCCGTCGCTGGCCCGCACGACGATGGTCTGGCCGTTCTGGCTGGATTTCATCTCGTCGAAGCCGGGCAGGTCCTGCGCTTCGAACATCACCGCCGCAGCGACCCCGCCGGAAATCAGCAGCGCGATCGCAAAAATCCAGAGGAGCAGTCGGCCGAACCAGCGCCGCTTGCGCGGTGGCGGCGGAGTCAGTGGGGCAGGCCTGGGCGAAGCGCGTCCATCGGCGTTACGTGCCATAGTGCCGGTTCATTCCCCGCCGAAGATTTACGATGCCATAGGCCATGTCGTCCTGCACAGCCGATGCTGACCAAATCGTTAACGATAGTTTTGGCTGTGGCGCTAGCGGTTATTCAGCGCAGCAGAAGATCACCGGCCTTCAAGTCCGATTTCTCATCTGCAGCGATATATGGGTCGGTACCTTGGGCCTGACCTCATAAGCGTTGAAACAGCCCCTCCCTGTCCAGGGCAATCGCCTAGCGAGCAGACGGGCGTTCTCCCCTCCCGCAAGCGGGAGGGGCAGCTTCTTCCGCAACTTATGCGCCATATGCGATTGGCCTCCCCCGTCGCCTCGGGGCTTGACCCGGAGTTGGGCTTTCTTCGGGCCGGAGCAAAATGGTTTAGGATCAATCAACCGCGAGTTTTCCCGTTTCTGCGACGCCCATCCAACAAGAAGCACTGTCCCGGATCAAGTCCGGGACGACGATAGAAGTTATTTAGCGCCGATGGATCCCGCTATTCCCAGCTCATCTTTGCTCCGGCTTGAACTCCAGCGAGGCGCTGTTGATGCAATAGCGCAGTCCCTCGGGGCCGGGGCCATCAGGGAACACATGGCCAAGATGACCCTCGCAACTGGCGCAGCGCACTTCGGTGCGCACCATGCCATGCGCGGTGTCACGCAGTTCCTCCACCGCTTCGCCGCCCACTGGGGCGGTGTAGCTGGGCCAGCCGGAGCCGGAGTTATATTTGGTGTCGGATGCGAACAACGGCGCGCCGCAGCCGGCGCACATGTAGACGCCGGTCGCCTTGTTGGTGTCGTATTTGCCGGTGAAGGCGCGTTCGGTGTCGGCCTTGCGCAGGATGCGATATTGCTCGGGGGTCAAGCGCTCTTTCCATTCGGCGTCGGTCAGCTCGATCTTGTCAGGCATGGTAGTACTCCTTGCCTTCGCATATGGGCTGTATTCGCCCGCTGGCAAGGGCGCTCACAACGTCGCGAACAGCGCTGACATGCGCTCGAACGCGCGGTCGGCTTGCGCCTGATCGTAACTCGGGGAATCAATCGCGCACCATCCGTGATCGGCGGGGTAGACCTCGATTTCGGCGGGGCGATGCGCCGCTGCGGCGGCCGCGCGCAAGGCGTCCTTGTCGCCGGGTGATTTGGCATCGTCGTTACGGCCGATGGCAAACAGATAGCTGGCACGCGTATCGGCGAGCAGCCGGTGCGGGCTGTCGGGCTTGTCGTTGACCAGATTGGCGCCATGAAGGCTGGCCACCGCGCCCACGCGCCCCGGCACGGCAGCAGCCGTGCGCACCGCAAACGGTCCGCCCATGCAATAGCCGTTGCTGCCGATCCGCCGGCTGCGATCCACTGCGTCCTGCTGGTCGAGGAAATGAACATAAGCGGCCGCGTCGCTGGCGATGGCTTGCGAACTCAGCGCGGCAATCATTGGTTGCAGCTTTGCCTGGCCCTCGGGCGTGCGCCACTGCGCGAAGCTGGTCAGCACCGGCGCCGGCGCGTTGCGGTAATACTGGTTGACGACGAGCACGGCATAGCCCGCCACCGCCAGCCGGCGCCCCATGACATGATAGGCATCGCGCAGCCCGGCGATATCCGGCCACATCACGATGCCCGGATGCTTGCCGTGGACCGGGTGAATGAAGGCGGCATCGGCCGTGCCATTGGCGGTCGGGATCGACACCATGGTCTCGCTCAGCGCCGCGCCCTGCCCTCCGCTGCGGGCATCGGCGGTATTGCTGCCCATGCCGATGATCGCCGCCGCTCCGCTCAGGGCAGTGAAGCTGCGCCGGGTGATGCCGGCCCATTCCGCCGGCGTTAACTGATCGCACATGTCGCATCTCCTCATCCCGCCAGCCCGATAATAGGACCGATCTGGCAGATGGTGAATGCGCAATCGCCTGCGAAGTTCAGCGCGATATCGATTTAATCGGCATCGGCCGGAAAGCTGCCGTGTCAGTGACGGTGGTGCAACGATCCGGCGATCCACGGATGCAGCAGCGCCAGTCCAACTTGCGAGATCGCATAGCCCAGCACCGCGCCGCTGCCGACCCCCAGTAATCCGATCGCTTCCTCGCGGAGGCTGAACAGACCTGAACGGCGCAGGCTGTACCAGTAATTCGCCATCGCCGCGACCTCGACGAAGCCGAATACGGCAACCAGGTACAGCGTGTTGCCATAGACGATCGCAACCCCGACGCCGACGATCAGATAGATGATCCTGACCACATTGACATTGAGCGTGGCGCGCAGCTTGCCTGCAGCGATCAGCACCTCTTCCGAAGCGGTGTTGGCCATCACCAGCGCGGCCGAGATGCACAGCAGGCGCAGATAGATCGTGACGCCATGATAACGCGCATCGTAGAGGATGGACACGATCAGCTCGGCGCCGCCGCCGATGCCGCCGACTGCAATCATGTAAAACAGGTTCGGCCAGCGGCGCATGCCGTAGAACACCTGGCGCAAGGGTGGCGAACCGGCGCGAACCGCCGCTGCATAGGCGGGATACAGCACGCGCCGGGTGTAATTGGACGCCAGCCCCGACCCGGCCGACGAGATCGTTACCGACAGCGAGTACAAGCCGAAAGTTGACAAAGGCATCATCCGCGCCAGCACCAGCTTGTCCGATTGGAGCACGAACATCCACATCAGGCTCGACGGTGCGATATAGCGGGAAAAATTCCACATTTCCCGCGCGGTTTCGCGGCTGAAGCGCAATCGGCGCGATGAATTCGGAAACAGCCAATAGGACAACACGGATTTGAACGTCGCACCCACGATCATCGCCACCAGCAAGGCCCAATAATTTCGGAAAATGAGCCCCAGCATGACCGAAATCAGGAAAACCAGAAACGACGCGCCCAGGTCGAGCCACGCCAGTCGCCACAATTTCTGTTCGCGCACTGCGGTGGCAAAGGCCATCGATGCCAGCCCATCGAGGGTAAAATTGATGCTCCACACGACGATGATCGGGGAGAAGTCCGGCTTGCCCAGCGCGATCGATACCGGACGGGCCAATGCCGCCATGAGTGCGGTCAAGCCGATCGAGCGAATCAGCCGCATGGTCCAGATTTCGTCGAGAAAAATCTGGTCGTCGCCCCGCGCGTGGCGGATGACGAAAGGTTGAACGCCGATGTCCGACACCAATGCGAAAATGAAGGCAACCGAGGTGACCAGCCCGACCACCCCGAATGCCTGTACGTTCAGAATGCGCGTCAGCGTAGCGCTGCTGACGATCCGCAGCATATTGGACAAGATCGCGGCAACGACGATGCTCGCTGCGCCACCTGTCGCCACTTCGATCAGGCGTTGCCGCAGGGTCGCCGGTTTGAGGGTAAGATGCATGAAAGGTCCGGTGCCAGCGATCGCTGGAAATAACAAGGAATCAACCTGGCGCAGCGGTTTTCGGGATCGGATTGTCAGAGTGCCGCGGGCGACAGTGCCAGCTGCGACAAAAGCGCCGGCAGAGTCGCTCGCAGCGCCGGCATTGGAAAGGAAACTGGCTTACCCGGCGGCGGTCTGCTAGCCAGCTCAACCGTTTGGGGAGTTCCATTTTGCCGATATGGCCAACCGACGAGCGTGGCCATGCTCGAAATTCGATGAGGTATATGGGTGCAATGATATGGTTATCGGGCATTGTCCGCAAAGTTGCGGTTCGCTACACGCATGTCGCATGCATGATGCTGCTGAACAGTCGATATGGATTGCTCGCCTGAGGGTACAATGCTGGACCGTATAGTTAACAGGATCGTCCAGACAGCAAAGGCGAGGTTAGGGCAGCGCAGGCGGCGGATGACCACTCGACATCTACATGGCCCGAAGAAGGTTCATCTCGGCGATACCCAGATCATGGTAACGCTGCTGGCGCGCAATTCATCCTACTTCATCCACACTTACCTAGATTACTATTTCAAGCTGGGCGCGCAGCACATCCTCGTGATCGATAACGGCTCGACCGACGACACCATCGACATCTGCAAGACCTACGACAAGGTTACCGTCCTGCAAAACCTGCTGCCCGCAAAGCACAATGAAAGCGGTTTTCGGACAGAGTTTTCGCAGCGTGTGGCGAAAGGCGGCTGGATCATGTTTGCCGATTCGGACGAATTGATCGAACTTCCCGACAAATCGGCGAACGCGCTGGCACGCTTGACCGGCTATTGCAACGAACGCGGCTATACCGCCGTTCTGGGCCAGATGCTCGACCATTTCTCGTTAAAGCCTTACGCTGCGTTGCGCGACCTGAGCTATGACGATGCCATCCCGGCGCTGGATCACTACTCGCTGAACGAAGTCAAAATCATACCCTACGGCGACCGGCATGGCGTCACATTCAGCTGGTTCCTGCGCAGGAACAAATGCGCCGACCCTGGCGTGAAATTCTACCGGGGTGGCTTGAGATGGGAAATCTTTGGGGAAAATCCTTTCCTGTCAAAGCATTCGATGGTGAAAAATATTCGTGGCGCCGTACTCATGTCGCACCCTCACTGTGCATCGAATGTCGTCATTGCCGATTTTACGGTGCTGATTCACCATTACAAATTGTCAGGCCGATGGGTGGAACGCGATCTTGGCACCGTGAGCGAGCACCGCTGGGAGCATAAGGAAGATACCCGCAGACTGTCGATCATTCGCGAAGACGGCAGCATAGCGCCATTGGCCCCGCTTGAGCCGCAACCGTGGCAGAGCATGGCGGTAATGCAACAGCAGGGTTTCCTGTATGCCTCGGACTCCTTTCGCGCAGCGATGAACCAGCAATAAAACGCGCTGGCAGAGCGTCGTTCATCCGTTCACCCCGTCGCGATCCCGCCAATACGGCCAGGTTTCGATCGGTTGCATCGACAAGCTCATTCCAGCTCGAGGATCACCGCATCGACCGCCAGGCTCTCGCCGGTTGCCGCGTTCACCGCTTTCACCGTCGCGCTCTTCTCGGCGCGCAGGATGTTTTCCATCTTCATTGCCTCGACCACGGCAAGCGCCTGGCCGGCTTCCACCTTGTCGCCGGCCTGGACATGCAGCGCCACCAGCAGGCCGGGCATCGGGCAGATCAGGAATTTCGACAAGTCCGGCGGGATCTTATCGATCATATGGGCAGTTAGCGCAGCGACCCGCGCCGGGAGCAACTCGACGTAGTGGATATGCCCGCGCGTGGTCATCTTCAGCGCCGGCACGCGGGTCGGATCGATCCGCACACTCAGCGCTTCGCCATCGACCTCGGCGTGGACCAGCCGATCGCCGGGCGTATATTCCATCGCCAAAGCGATCGGCACATCATCGACGGTAATATCATCTCCATCC
>CAXTOI010000191.1:0-6551 GCA_964245645.1 uncultured Novosphingobium sp.
TGTCCTTGATATCACCCAACCTTTTCTAAAATGAGTTTCGGGTCAGACACTTAGAGTATTTGCAATTGCGTCGAATCGGTTCCGTCTAATACCAAGTTACGGTGAGTCTGACTCGCAGGGGATGCCGAAGAACGAAAAGGTGTGAATCAATGGCGATGTGGTTAGGGAGAACATGGCCAGGGATGCGATTGCGCTTCGGGCTGATTTTGATGCACCGGAGTTGAGGCCACTGGCGCGACTCTCGAAGAGCGCGAATTAAAGCCGTCGGTTGTTGGCGATGGCAGAGGTTTATGAGGGTGGTAGCCGGAGTGACGCGGCACGGCTTGGCTCGGTGACGCTTCAAATCGTGCGCGACTGGGTGGTCCGCCTCAACGAACGCGGCCCCGATAGGTTGCTCGATGGAAAAGCGCCAGGGAACAAGCCCAAGCTTAATGACGACTCTATTCCTTATGGTCGGCCACGTAGCCGGGATGCACTACCAGAATAGGAATCGCCCCCACCAGCAGCGCCACGGCAAGCAGCCAGCTGGTCACCACGCGCACCGCCAGGACCCAGCCGCGCGCAAGACAGAGGCTGGCCGGACCAATCACGGCCAAGGTAAGCAGGATCGGCAAGGCATCGCGGGCAGCGCCTTCTACGGCAACCACCAGCGCCGCCCATATTCCGCCGTTCCCCGCGAGCAGCAGCGCCAGCCACGGCCAGCGCTGCAACGGCTGCGGAAAATAGACCAGCAAGGCGGTCACGATCAGGCTTGACCAGCAGCCGGCAAATACCCAGCCTGGGGCAGGCATCCGCACCGCAAGGATCGTCGCCACGCAGCTTGCCGCACAGACCACGATCGCGCCGAACGCTATTCGGCTTGCAACAAAGGCCAGCGCAAAGGCCACGACGGCCAGCAACAGCCCCGCAGCCACCGGGCCGCCCATCAGGCGCTGGCCGCCAGTGCGGTGTACAGAAACCAGCCTCCCGCCGCCGTAATCACCGCGCCCATCGTGCGCAGCACCGTCTCCCCGCCCGGCCGGTCGCGCAGCAGACCGATGAAGATTCCCAGCACGTGCAACATGCCCGTCGCCAGCACGAAGCCGAGGCTGAAGCTGACCGGGTTAGCCATCGACGGCAATTCCAGCCCATGCGCATAGCCATGAAACAAGCCGAAAATGCCGACGATCAGCGCTGCCAGCCACACCGGCGCGCGCCAGCGCAGCAGGATCGCGGCGCCCAGCACCATCACCGACACGGCAATGCCGATCTCGACACGCGGAAACGGCAATTGCGCCATGCCCAGCACGCCGCCAAACGCCATGACCGTGGGAAACACCACCGGCAGGAGGTAAATCAACGGACGGCCCAGGAAAGCCCCCCACAGCCCGACCGAAATCATCGCCAGCAAATGGTCGGGCCCCGAAAGCGGATGCAGAAAGCCGCCGACAAAGCCCAGCGACAGCGATTTTGCGTTATGGGCTGCCGCGGCTGTCGGCAGCCCCGCCAGCAGCAGCGCGCCACCAATTGCGACAGGAAAGCGCAGGCGTTTCAAACGGGCAGTCCTTGCAACCGGGCACGATGCGCTTACGTGGAGCGTCCCAAGGACTTAGAGAGACCGCAAACTATGCGCAACATCTGGTTTGCTCTCGCCCTCGCGCTGCCGGCAGCGCCTGCGTCGGCACACGATTACTGGCTGCAGGCGCACCCCTTCGTCATGCCCAAGCCCGATCGCGTGCTCATCGCGGTGCTCGTCGGCCATGGCACCGCCCGTGATCGCTGGGGCGTCGATGCCAGCCACGTCGTCAAATTCCACACCATCGGCCCCGACGGCGATGTTGATCGCCGCAGCAACCTCGCGCTCGGCTCGGTCGGCTACGATGCGATCCTGCCGCTGACCCGTCCGGGCGCCTATGTCCTGGCCATGGAAACCACGCTGACCGCCAGCCAGCTGCCCTTTCTGCGCTTCAACGACTACATCAACTACGAAGGTGACACCCCCGTCATCGAACAACGCAAGCGCCTGGGCCAGGAACAAGCCGATGGCCGCGAAATCTACAGCCGCCGAGCCAAGACCATCATCCAGGTCGGACCGGTCGACGCCGCCTCGATCAAACGTGTCACCCGCCCGCTCGGCATGACGCTGGAAATCGTTCCCGAGAAACACCCGCAGGCCCTGGGCCCCGACCGCAATCTGCCGTTGCGGATATTGTACAACGGCCACCCGCTGGCCGGCGCGCTGGTCAAGCTTACCAACCTCGACGCCGACGCCGAACCCGTCGCCAAATTGCGCACCGACAGCAGTGGCCAAGTGACGATGCACGTGCCCAAACCCGGCAAATGGCAACTCAACGTGATCTGGTCAGCCCTGCTCCACAACGATCCGCGCGCGGACTTCGGCACCACGTTTGCCAGCCTGGCTTTTGCTTTGCCGCCGCAATAGGGCTGAGGTTGAGGTTTAAGGTTAAGGTCCGAGGGGCATACCCCTCGGGCTCCCCGTCATTTTGTTGAGGCTCCGTGGGAGTTTCGTCAGCCGTGTTCGCTAAGCAAACATGAAGTTCTCGGGATTGAAGCGATTAGCACGGATGGGGCGGTATCCGCATGTAGCCGACCAGCATGTGCGACAAACCTCAAATTGAACCTCGTTGCACATCTTAGCTATCCGACAGGGTTTGTCGCATGAATTATGGTCGCTTTTTGCAAGACCGCCAAGCTACGCTCCGCCGAGTACGGAAATCACCTGTTTTCCGTTACCCTGGAATGAGAGAGTTGCTTTTGAGTGGCGCTTGCGGCCATTCTGTTCTTGCGCCCGCGCATGGTGGTGCGATGGTTTGATGATGGGAATCACCACCGCTCTTGCTCTCGCCGCTGCGATCGCCGCCCTACCATTCCACATCGCCTATACCAACGGCCGTTGCCGAGGGTGCGAAGCACGGACGCTCGGCGCGGTCGAGTTCTTTGACGGGGGCGTCCTCTGGGCGCAGGGCTTCACACCGCCCGGCGCGGCCGGCGAAGGAGATTGGACGCTCGTCACCTCGAGTGACGGCGGCGGCTCATGGCGGGAGCTGCGCAAGAGCTGGTCGCACAACATCGAGACGAGTGCATTTTTCAGCGGTCGCCGGGATGGCTGGATTGCAGTTCCGAACGGCCTCGGCGCCACGCCCTATTACGCGCGGACCAGCGACGGCGGCCAACGATGGCGCCCTGTTCACGTTCCAAGCAGCTTCGTCGACCGAATCTTCTACCGCGGTGGTGGGCGCGGTGCGGCCTTCGCCAACAACCAATATGCGGGCAGAAGTACTTTCTTCGTTACCCGAGACAACGGTCACCTCTGGCGTTCCAGCCCAATCGACGGCAACGTGTGGGTCGATGAATTTGTCTATGCTGGGCCCAACGCCCCGGTGCTAGCCGGATGCGCAAATCACGAGACGGTGATCCTTGCCTACGGCTATGGAAAAACGCATTGGTCGCGCACTATAATCCCGCAAATATCGCCAACCCCGCAGGCAGACGGATGCGAAGCCGGAGTGGACGGCCTCGCCATACCGCCAGGGAAACCAGGCTTCGCGTTGATTCAGCGTCATTCCTTTCCTTTGGCAAAGACTGACGGATACGCGTCTCTCTGGCGGACACCCGACGGCGGGGTGCATTGGGCTCAAATACTTTTCGAACGCCACCCCTCTGAGGGCCCGCAGGCACCGTGGTTTACCGGACCTTATGTGCTCGGCGACCTAACTTTTGTCTTCATACGCACCGGCATTAGCGGTTCTATCCTCTACTCCCGAAACCAAGGCGTGAGTTGGTCGCGCGCGCCGCTGCCGACACCGCTTTCCGGCTGCTTTGGAAGGCGGGGCTCGCTCGCGTGCAAGGCGGGCTCCGAAGGTTTCCGCATCGCGACCTTGACTATTAATACCGCTGCCCAGAACCGCTAGGTAAGCCTGAGGGCCGAGCCGTTTGCTATAGAGTTGGGCGCCGATAGACTACCGACTTGGATCGTAACCACGATCGCTTTACATCTGAAACGGCTGATCGCCGCCATAAACGAACCGGACTACGCAGCCGTAGCGTACGCGGCTGAAGAAATTCCCACGGAGCCGCTTGTTGCGCACAAACTTGGCGTCATTTCACTGCGAAGCGGCTAAAAGCCTGCAGCGCTGCGAAGTACCGCTACGCCGACCTCTGCATAACGCCGACTCCCCTCCCCGGCTGGAAGGAGTTGGGGGTGGGGAGCGTGGCCGATAAGCCGCGCGTCGTCGCCGGCATGGATACCCCTCGCCGAACGGGAAGGGAGACATAGGTTGCAGCCTATGACAACAGGTATCAAACCTCGGTGAAATCTTGATCGTCAATAGATCCCGTTGATCTCGATCGGCAACCGCGCCGTCGGCGGTTCCAGCAGCAGGCTCGGCTGGTCCTTGAGATCCTTTTCCGCATCGCGCACGCGCTGGTACTTGCCCGCAGCCGCAGCCGAAACATCCGCCGGATCGCGCAGGATCGTTGGTTTGAGGAAAACGAACAGCGTCTGCCGGTTCTTCGTTTCGATGTGGCTCTTGAACAGATTGCCCAAGATCGGGATGCTGCCCAGGATCGGCACTTGGCTATTGGTGCGCATGCGATCGTCGCTGATCAGCCCGCCCAGCACGATCGTCTGGCCATCGTCCGCCAGCACGGTGGTCTGGATCGAGCGGCGGTTGGTGACGATATCGGCCGCACCGGTCACGGCGGGCGCGATCGACGATGCCTCCTGGCTCACTTCCAGCCGCACCGTGTCGCCTTCATGGACGCGCGGGACGATCCGCAAGGTAATCCCGACATCGGCACGTTCGATCGTCGTGAACGGCGTCGCGGTGCTGCCGACCGACGAGGTGTAGCTGCCGGTCACGAACGGCACGTTCTGGCCGACCACGATCTCGGCCGGTTCGTTGTCGAGCGTGGTGATGCTCGGCGTCGACAGCAGGTTCGCGCGCGTCGACTGCGCCAGCGCCTGCACCAGCAAGCGAAAGCTGCCGGCCTTGCCGAGATCGGCCGTCAGCCCCGAATTCGACAGCCCCACCGCCGCAGGCGAGCCGACTGCGGCCAGAATCTGGCCTAGCGACAAACCCAGATTGCTGAACGAAGTGCCTACGGAATTGGTCACCCCCGCCGCCGCCGAGCCGGTGCCCAGTTGCACGCCCAACTGCTCCGACAGATCGCCGTTGATCTCCACGATCGCGGCTTCGATCATCACTTGCGGCCGCCGCACATCGAGCTGGGTGACCAGCGCTTCGATCTGCCGGATCGCGCTGGGCGTGCCGCGCACGACGATCGCATTCAGCTCCGGCGCCGGTTCCACCGCCAGTTCGGGGGTGGAAAAGCCGCCTTGTCCGGCGCTCGACGGGCCTGCAGTGCCGTTGACCTGCGCCGGGTTCATCGCCGCTGCCGACCCCAGCCCGGATACGCCGCTGCCGCTCCCCGCCGCCGGATTGCTGCTCAGCCCGCTCACTCCGGTCAACCCCGCGCCCGTACTGCCGAACGACGACCCCGATCCTGACGATCCAAACCCCGACCCGAAGCTTGAACCACTGCTCCCGCTGCTGCTGCTGCCCGATCGCCCATTGAGAGTCCGCGCGACTGGATTATTGGCCGACCCTTCCTCGCCCATCAGCCCGCGCAGCACCGCGGTTACCGACTCGGCATCGTTGTAGCGCAATCGGAACACGCGCGTCGTCGGCGCCGCGCCGCCGGGATGATCGAGCGTTGCCGCCACGTGGCGGGCCTCGGCGATGAGCCCGGCGTCGCCGCGCACCAGCACGGTATTGCTGCGCGTATCGGCTACGGCATGCGGCGCAGCATTGTCGCCTTCGCCAACGATGCCCTGGATCGCCGCCGCTACATCCTTGGCCGATGCGAAGCGCAGTACGATCGTATCGAACCCGGCCCCCCCGCCTTGATCGAGCGCATGCGCCAGTGCAGCAATCCGTGCAACATTGTCGGCATAATCGGTCACGACAATGGCCTTGGGGCTGGCGACCATCTCGATGCTGCCGAAGTTCGCGACCAGCGGCTTGAGCACGCGCAGCGCGGCATCCGGCTCGACCCGGTCAAGCCGGATCATCCGCGTTACGATGCGCCCGCTGCTGGCGCCGTTGGCGGGCTGCCGCGCAGCATCGGCCTGCGGCACGATCCGCCATGCCCGCCCGCTGCGTACCACCGCGAAACCCTGGCCGCGCAGCACCGACGTGAATAGCTGCCACACCCCTTCGGCGCCCAGCGCCCGCGTGGAGACCACCGTGACGGTTCCCCGGACTGCGGGATCGAGGATGATCGTGCGCCCGGTGATCCGCGACACCTGCTGGGCGACATCGGCAATATCGACATCGCGCAAATTCACCACGACCGCCGCAGGTGGTGTGGTCCCCGCCGTGATCATCCCCGCCGGGACCGCGACTCGTGGTGGCGGCACTTGCCCCAGCGCGGAGGCGCCCGCCAGCAGCGTCAGCAGGGTCGCCTTCGTGAACCGGGAAATATTTGCCATGCCGGCTCCTCTAGTGGATTGCCAGGCGCAGCGAAACCCGGTTGCCGTCGCGCAGCAC
>CAXTOI010000192.1:0-6539 GCA_964245645.1 uncultured Novosphingobium sp.
ATAGCGCAGCGTCAGCCGCGCCCTGAAATCGGCGCTGGGCTGCCACGCCAGGATGCCACGCAGCGCCCAGTGGTTATCGGCGCCGCGGTCGGGCTGGCCGGGGGTGATGTCCTTGATATAGCCGTCGTCGCGATCGTACTGGCCGGCGATGCGCGCGGTCAGCGTATCAGTCAGCGGCCCCGACAGCGCGCCTTCGACGATGGTCTGGTTGTAGCGGCCATAAGTGCCGGTGATGTAGCCGGTGGGGTGATCGGTCGGCTGGTTGGAGATGAACTGCACCGCGCCGCCGGTGGCGTTGCGCCCGAACAGCGTGCCCTGCGGCCCGCGCAATGCTTCGACGCGGGCAAGATCGAACACCGGGAAGCTGGCTGAAGTGATCGAGGCTGAATAGCTGTCGTCCTGATAGACTGCGACCGGGGGTTCCTGCTGGTCGCCATAATCGTTCTGCGAGACGCCGCGGATGTTGAACACCACCTGGCTTGAGCCATAAGCGTTGAATTTGAGGTTGGGCACGGCGCGGGCAATGTCGGTGGCGTTAGTGACGTTCAGCGACTTGAGTTCGGTGCCGCTGAGCACGGTCAGCGCGATACCGACATCGCGCAATTTCTGCTCGCGCCGCTGGGCGGTGACCACGATGTCGCCGCTGCCTGCTGCTGCCGGTGCGGGCTCGCTGGTTGCGGACGCCGCGGTTTGGGCAATCGCCGCTTGCGGGCTGAGCGAGGCGAACGCGAGCATGCTGCCGGCCCACAGAACAGACCGCCTGATCAGTGCCAGATCATGAATTGACCGCCCCATTTCGACCCCCCGTTGCTGGTCATGAAGATGACTTATCGTGCAACTGCCTGCAATAAGAACCTCCGCCTAGCAGAGCCACGGGCGAATTCGCCAGCCAGGGGTTCGGCCAAAGGTTTGTGACAAGCAGTTTCACGTCGGTTTCCCCATGTGTCCTGAGCTTGTCCAATGGATACTAATCTTTTCAGAATGTTGGAAGAAGGAAGGACAATGCTTCGACAAGCTCAGCACGAACGGGGGTGGGCCCGGTTAAATGGACAAGCATCCAATACGCCGAGTATCGGCCATTAAGAAGATTAATATCGAGGTTAAATCTTGCTGATGAACCTCATTCCGATGAGACTGCCCGGCCTTATTCATGGCGCAGGGCATCGATCGGGTTGAGGCTTGCCGCGCGGCGGGCGGGGAAATAGCCGAAGATCACCCCGATCAGGCCGGAAAACAGAAACGCCATGAGGTTGGTCAGCGGATCAAAGACGAAGGGAACGCCCATCAGCGCGGCCAGCCCCAGCGAGGCGCCGAAGGCCAGCACCAGCCCGATCAGCCCGCCGACGCAGGACAATACCACCGCTTCCACCAGGAATTGCAGCATCACCTCGCGGCCGACCGCGCCGATCGCCAGCCGGATGCCGATCTCGCGGGTGCGCTCGGTGACCGAGACGAGCATGATGTTCATGATGCCGATGCCGCCCACCAGCAGCGAAATGCCGGCCACTGCGCTGACGATGGCGGTGAGCACGCCGGTGACGTTGGAGAGGGTGTCGGCGATCTGCTTGCTGTCGAAGATGGTGAAATCATCGAGCTTGCCATTGTGAATGTTGCGCCGCTCGCGCATCAGTGCGGCGATCGAGCGCTGGACATCGGCGCTGTCATAGGCGGGGTCGGCCGCGACGACGATCGCGCGGATATCGCGGTTGCCGGTCAGGCGCCGCTGGACCGCCTTGATCGGCATGATCACCGTGTCGTCGTTATCCTGCCCGAAGCCGCCCTGCCCGCGCGTGGCGAGCACGCCGATCACCGTGCAACCGATCGACCCCAGCCGCAGCGTCGTGCCTACCGGCTGCTGGCCGACATAGAGGTTCCTGGTGACCGTCGAGCCGAGCAGGCATACCGATTTGCCGGCCTGTTCCTCTTCATCGGTAAAGCGCCGCCCATCGGTCAGCTTCCAGTTCTGCGCATCGAGATAGGCATCGCTGGTGCCATTGACCGTGGTCGGCCAGTTCGCCGCGTTGAACACTGCGGTGGCCGACGCCTGCGCCTGCGCCGCGACCGCGGTGACCCCGCCAATCTGGTTGCGGATCGCCTCGACATCTTCGAACTTGAACGGCGGCGGAGCCTGGCCGCCGCCGCCGCGTTCGGTGGCAGAGCCGGGCAGCACGTCGAGAATATTCGCCCCGAGCCCGGACACCTGATCATGGACCGACCGGGCCGCGCCCTTGCCCAGCGTGACCATCGTCACCACCGCGAACACGCCGATGACGATGCCCAGCACGGTGAGGATCGAGCGCAGGACATGGCGCCTGATCGCGCGCACCGCGAGCAGCGCGGTCGTGGCAATCAGCCGGGTGGTCGATACCTTTCCGGTCCGTCCCGGGGGCCTTGGGCCGCTCATGCCGCTTTGCGCTCGATCGATTCAACCAGCCCGTCGCGGAATTGAACGACGGTGCGCGCGAATGCGGCCATTTCGGCCTCATGCGTGACCATCAGCACGGTGATGCCGCTCGCGCGGTTGAGATCCGTGAGCAGTTCCATGATCTCGGTCGAGCGTTCGCTATCGAGATTGCCGGTCGGCTCGTCGGCCAGCAGCACATCGGGATGCGTGACGATGGCGCGGGCGATGGCGACGCGCTGTTGCTGGCCGCCCGACAATTCCGCCGGGGTATGCTTCGCCCACGGCGCCAACCCCACCTTGTCAAGCGCGGCCATCGCCATGGCATGACGCGTGCGCTTGTCTTCGCCGCGATAGATCAGCGGCAGTTCGACATTTTCCAGCGCCGTGGTCCGCGCAAGCAGGTTGAAGCCCTGGAACACGAAGCCGAGATAGCGGCGGCGCAGCAGCGCGCGCTGGTCGCGCCCGAGATGCTCGACATGATGCCCGCGAAACAGGAAACTGCCGGTAGTGGGCACGTCGAGACAGCCCAGGATGTTCATCGTCGTCGATTTGCCGGAGCCGGACGGACCCATCACCGCCATGAAATCGCCCTGCGCAATATCGAGATCGACGCCCTTGAGCGCCTGGAACGCCGCCGCGCCCGCGCCGAAGCGCTTGGTCACGCCGCTCAGGCTGATCAGCGGCTCGCTCATGTGCCGGCTGCCGCCACACGTCCGGTGATGACGCGGGCGTCCGGTTTCAACCCGGATCCGGTGACTGCGGTCACTGTGCCATTGCTGCTGCCGATGATGACGGAGATCGCGCACGGGGTCTTGCCGTCGGCGGCCAGCACATAGACCCGTTGCCGGCTGCCGCGCCCGATCGTGGCGATCTTGTCCTGGCCGGCCACGCCGAACCCGCCGCTGCCCTGCTTCGGGCCGATCTGGATCCCGCCGCTGGCATCCCCGCTGTCGGGGGTGAAGCGCAGTGCGGCATTGGGCACCAGAATCCGGCCGTGTTCCTGCGAGGCGAGAATGCTGGCGGTCGCGGTCATGCCGGGGCGCAGCAGCAATTCGGGATTCCCGACTTCGAGCGAGGCGGTATAAGCCACGACGGTAGTGGTCGAGGCGACCGTGGTGCCGGCGCTGTTGACCGTCGGGGTGGCGTTGGCGCCCAGGTCGATGCGGGTAACCGCGCCCGAAAAGCTGCGGCCCGGATAAGCATCGACCGCGAAGCTGGCGCTGTCGCCCACCGCGACTTCGCCGATATCGGCCTCGTCCACCTTCACATCGAGCTTCATCGCGGTCAGGTCCTCGGCGATAGTGAACAGCGTGGTGACGTTGAACGCGGCCGCCACCGTCTGCCCGGGCTCGACTTGCCGCGACAGGACGACGCCATCGACCGGCGCATAGATCGTCGCCTTGGCCAGATTGGTCCGGTTCGACGACAGCGTCGCGGTTGCCTGTGCCACTTGCGCCTGTGCCACCTTGAGATTGGCGACCGCGCGCTCGTAATCGCCGCGGGCGGTGTCGAGTTCGGTCTGCGAGGGCACCTTGCCGCCCGACAGCCGAGCGACCTCCTGATAGCGATGCAGCGTTGCGGTCGACTGGTCGAGCGTGGCATGGTTCTGCGCGACCGATGCCTGCGCGGAGAGCAATTGCGCCCGGGCTTGCAGCACCGCATCGCGGAACAGCGCCGGATCGAGCTGGGCGAGCCGCTGGCCTTTCCTGACGTGATCGTTGTTCGCCACGAACACCCCCACGACGATGCCCGATACCTCGGAGCCGACGTTGACCTGCTTGGTGGGAGCAAGGTTGCCGGTGGCCGACACGATGACCGCCAGATCGCCGCGCTGTACCGGCGCGGTGACATAAGGCGAGCGCGCCGGCCGGCCGAACACCGCATAGAGCATCGCCAACAGGACGATGATGCCCAGTAAGATGGCGCCCCATTTGATCCAGCGGCGGCGCGGCGGAGTCTCATCCTCGCCCAGGAACTCGGCCAGCGTGGAATCGGTCATGAATCAACCCCGCCATGCGCGCCCGGCTCCTGCCAGCCGCCGCCCAGCGCGAGATACAGCTGCACCAGCGCGGTGGCCTGCCCGGCCTGCGCCGAGGCCAGCGCATCGCGCGCGGACAGCAGCGTCTGTTCGCTTTGCAGCAGCGTCACGAAATCGATCAGCCCGGTGCGATACTGGCTGCGCGCGAAAATGGCGGCGTTGTTCGAGGCATCGCTGGCGATGGCGTATTGCGCCTGCTGGTCCTGCGCGGAAGACAGGGCCTGCATGCCGTTTTCGACATCCTCGAGCCCGGCCAGGACCGTTTCCTTGTATGTCGCGAAGGCGCCATCGGCGCCCGCCTGCGCCGAACGGCCCTGCGACCGCAGCCGGCCGCCGTCGAAGATGGTTTGAGTCAGGCCGGCGAACAGCGTGCCGGTGATCAGGTCGGTCAGCCCGGTGAAGCGGCTACCCTGCGCCGACAAATTGCCGGTGATCGCCAGCGCCGGATACAACTGCGCCTGCGCCACGCCGATCTGCGCCGTAGCCGCCGCCAGACTGCGCTCGGCCGCGCGCACATCGGGGCGCTGGCGCAGCGTATCGGCGGGGATACCGACCGCGACCCCGTCCGGCCCGTGCGGGATCGGTGCGGGCGTTTCGATGGCATGGCGCAACGCACCCGGCGCCTGCCCGGTCAGCACGCCGATCCGGTTGACCGCGCTGGTGAAATTTGTCTTGAATTGCGGGATAGTCGCGGCGGTCTGCGCGCGCTGGGCGCGGGCCTGTTCCTCGTCGATCGACGAGACCAGCCCGGCCTGGACGCGCCAGCCGGCGATGGCGAGATTGTTGTCCTGCGTCCGCAAGGTATCGCGGGCAATCGCCAGCCGCGCCTGTGCCAGCCGGGCGGCGACGTAATTGGTGGCGACCTCGCCCGCGACGGCAGTGCGCACGCCGATCAGATTGAACCGGGCCGCATCGGCACTCGCCCTGGCGGATTCGACCGCGCGGCGGTTGCCGCCGAAGATATCGGCCTGCCACGATGCGTCCGGCCCCAGCGACAGCGTGTCGAAGGCGTAATGGCCGCCGGGCTGCGGGATGCCGCCGACCGACGCGCCGGCTTTGGCATATTCGGCGGTGTGGGTTTCACCGGCGGACGCCGTCACCGTCGGCAGCAGCGCGGCGCGGCTCTAGACCAGCGCCTCACGCGCCTGCCGCAGCCGGGCTGCGGATACCGCGATATCGAGATTGGCAGCGGTGGCGCGCGCTATCAGCTCGGTGAGCAGCGGATCGTGGAATTGCTGCCACCAAATCGCAAGGTTGGCGGGCGCAGCAGGCTGGATTGGCTGGGTATATTGCGCCGGGACCGCGAGCGCGGTGGATGGCGGAGATCGGTAATCAGGCCCCACGGCGCAGCCAGCCAGCGACGCAGCCCCCAGCAATGTTGCCCCCAGCCATCGGCCGCGCGTTGTCCATGACATTGAATTGCAGTATATTATCGAGCAAGTAAAAGACAACTCCTGCGGTTCGATATCAGGCTGGGGAGGTGGTGCACCTCTTTGCTCCCTCCTCTTCAAAAGGAGGGCTGCTGATCGCGATCAACGCGGTTTTGGTTAATGCGCCCGCTCGTGCGGCAACAGCAGGTTCAGCGTCACCGCGATTACCGCTGCCGGCAATACCCCGGTGGACAGCAGTATGCGCAGGGTTTCCGGCACATGTGCCAACGCGCCCGGTTCGAGCTGCAGCCCCATGCTCAGCGACAAGGCAATGCCAAAGATCAGCATGTTGCGCTGGCCCCATTCGACCGCCGACAGCATCGACAGCGCCGATGAGGCGACCATGCCGAACATGACGATCACCCCGCCGCCCAGCACCTCGATCGGAATGGTGGTGATGACCGCCCCGATCTTGGGCAGCAGCCCGCAGACGATCAGAAACACGGCGCCGATGGTGACGACATGCCGGCTCATCACCCCGGTGATCGCGATCAGCCCGACGTTCTGGCTGAAGGTGGTGTTCGGCATCGCCCCGAACACCGCGGCCAGCGCGGTGCCGACGCCGTCGGCGGCGACCGCGCCGATGAGTTCGCGGTCGGTGGCCGGGCGTCCGGCGTTGTTCTTGCAGATCGCCTCGACATCGCCGATCGATTCGATGGACGAGACA
>CAXTOI010000193.1:0-6494 GCA_964245645.1 uncultured Novosphingobium sp.
GGGCGTGTTGGGGGGCGTTGGTTTTTGGGGGTGCGACGATACCCGTCGCGCCGCAATCCAGCGCGTTCAGGATATGTTCGGGTCTCGTCGCGGGAACGCGGACCAGCGAAGGCATCCGCGCGGCGCGGGTCATCGCCAGCGAGCCGTCGATGGCGATCCGATCGAACGGCGCATGTTCGGCATCGAAGCACAGGCAATCGAGATCGGTCAGGCTCAGCACCTCGGCGACGATCGGTGACGGCGTCTTGACGAAGGTCCCGATCAGCCGCTCGCCCGACAGCAGGCGGGTGCGAAACGATGGATCGGAGGCCATGCTCATATCCCTCAATTGGTGCTCGTGCCGCCTGCCGTCACACCCGCGTCAGTTCCGAAGGCTCGGCTTGTCCCGCATATTCGACATTGCGGCCGCCATAGCGGCGCACGCGGATATTGGCCTGTTCGCCGTGTCCGGCAAAGCCTTCCAGCGCGCATAGCCGGCTGCAATATTCGCCGATCAGCGCCGACGCATCGTCGGTCAGCACCCGCTGGTACGTGCAGGTCTTGAGGAACTTGCCGACCCACAGCCCGCCGGTATAGCGCGCCGCCTTCTTCGTCGGCAGCGTGTGGTTAGTGCCGATGACCTTGTCGCCATATGCGACATTGGTGCGCGCACCCAGGAACAGCGCGCCGTAATTGGTCATGTTCTGCAGGAAATAGTCAGGGTCCGCCGTCATCACCTGGACATGCTCGCTGGCGATCTGATCCGCAATTTCCACCATTTCGGCATAGCTGTCGGCGACGATCACCTCGCCGAAATTGTCCCATGCGGCCCGCGCGTGCCTGGCCGTGGGCAGGATCAGCAGCAACCGCTCGATCTCGGCCATGGTGGCGCGGGCGAATCTCTCCGAGTTGGTCAGCAGCACGCCGGGGCTGTCGGGGCCATGCTCGACCTGGCCCAGGATGTCGGTGGCCGCCAGTTCGGGATCGCAACCCGCTTCATCGGCGATGATCAGCGTTTCGGTGGGGCCGGCGAACAGATCGATGCCGACGCGGCCGAACAGCTGCCGCTTGGCTTCGGCGACGAAGGCATTGCCCGGCCCGACCAGGATATCGACCGGATCGATGGTCTGGGTGCCAATCGCCATCGCGCCGATCGCCTGGATGCCGCCGAGCGCGTAAATTTCATCCGCACCGGCCAGCGCCTGCGCCGCAACGATTGCGCGCGCCGGCTGACCCTCGAACGGCGGGGCACAAGTGGCGACGCGTTTCACGCCGGCGACCTTGGCGGTAATCACACTCATATGCGCCCCGGCGAGCAGCGGATATTTGCCACCGGGGACGTAGCAGCCAGCGGCGTTGACCGGGACGTGCCTGTGGCCCAGCACCACGCCGGGCAGCGTCTCTACTTCGACATCCTGCATCGATGCGCGTTGGATCTGCGCGAAATTTCGCACCTGGGTTTGCGCGAATTCGATGTCCTTGCGCTCCTGGGCGGACAGGCTTTCGATACAGCCATCGATCTCGGCTGGGGTGAGGCGATAATCCGCGCGGTCCCAGCCATCGAACTTGATGCTCATATCGCGCACGGCAGCATCGCCGCGACGCTCGATGTCGGCAAGTGCCGCTTCAACAATATCGCGCACCTTGCGATCGGCATCGGCCCTGGCCTGAGCGGTTGCGCCGCGTTTAAGGTACTGCACCTCGATTCTCCCAACTTTGCATTCGAATGCAAAATAGATCAGTGGGTGGTGGAGTCAAGATATGATGGCGGCGCTGACGAGCGCGCTTGTTTCATGCTGTCGATCTATCGGAACGGGCCAGGAGACTCGCCCGGGTGAGCTTGCCGCTCGTTGCGCTGCGTTTAATACCGTCGGCCCCGGTCTTCGACCGGTGCCAAGCGGGTGACGCTCAAGCGCCGCGCGGGCTTGGTATAAAGCGTGGCCACGCCTATGTTCATCATTTCGCTCAGAAAATGATCGGAATTCGGAGCATCGTCCGGACATTCGGCGCGTCGGGCGTTGCGCCGATTTCGACGTTCCAGTTGATCGTTGTTCGGCGGTTGAGCCGATAGCTCATGCCGAGCAGATATCGGCCTAGCTGCAGGCTGCGCGACGTCGTATCGACCGGATCGCTCAGCAAGCCGCTTTGCGGGTCCATGGTTTGGAGCCGCGTGCGCGTGCCCATAGCCCAGGTCTGGGCATAGCCGAAACTTACCGACGTCTGCGGATTCAGCGAAATCGCAATGCCCGCCGTCGCCGTCGGCTCATTGCCGGGCTTGACCCGATCGATGAACGCGGGACCGATCGGACGGTTGATGTCGGCACCGATGTTGATGGTATAACCGACAGTGGCGAACAGGACCGCGGGATCTGTCGGCAAGATCGCCGTGAGCGTCGGCGTGACCCCCCAGAAGCCGGCGCCGGTTGCGGCTTTCAAGGCATTGCCAAGCGCGTCCCGCGGCACGGTGAACGGGTTGGAACCGGTAGGCGAGACGATCTGGACGCCGCCGATGAGGTAGGGAAAGCCGGCATGGCCGTCCGTGAACTGATAGCGCACGCCGAATTCGATGTCGCCCAGCCCGCCGTTCTTCACCGGCGTGTCGATCTGGCCGGCATTGGGATTCGATGGATCGGAGACCGGCGCCAGCACCGTGGCGTCCGAATTGTAGACGTAGGGCGCGCGGGCGTTGATCTCGAGCCGATTGGTCACCCCGAACCGGGCAACGCCTGCCGCGGTCAAGACATCCTGGCGGATCTGATTGATGTCGAACACCCCGATCAGAACCGATTCCGGCACCTCGATGCCGCGGAAAACGACGTCGCTGTTCTCCGAGTGAGCATATTCAAGGTCGCTTTCGACGGTCAGGCGCCCCTTCCTGGTGATGATCCCGCCTTGCTCCTCCAGGATTGCAACCTGGACCTGGCGCTGGTCCGAAGGCGCTTCTCCCACCGTCGGCACCGCATTCGGCGGGCTGGTCGGCGGCGGCGACGGCGGCAATGGTACGGTGCTCGATTGATCGCCCGAGTTTGCGACCGCTACGTCCTGTGGCGCGCCTGTCCCCTGCATCCGGGCAAGCAGGCTGTCTGCCAGCGCATCGAGACGCGCGCGCTGCGCATTGAGCGTCTTTTGCTGTGCGTCGAGAGCAGCCCTTTCACTGGCGATCTGCACCTCCAGCGAGGCGATATCGCCTGACGGCGTCGTGGTCTGCGCGTTTGCGGAGCCTGCGGTCGCGCCGGCAACCCAGCCAACGGCCAGGCTGACACCCAGCAACCGCTGCGCGATGCCCTGAGCCATCACAGTCCTCGCGCCTGGATCGCGGCCGTAGCTAGCCGATCAGCGGCGAATATGCCTGCCATCAGCGCCGGCGAGATCCCCTGCACATCGACGTTGATCGAACTCACCGTGGTGATCACCCGATCATTGCCCGTGTTCGCGACGACGACGCCGGTTGCCTGGCCGACCAATTGCTGAACTTCGAGGCCGGGCCCATTCAAGGTGACGATCGCTCCCTGGGCGCCGGTTGCGAGCTGGATTTCGTTGCCGTCCGAAGAAACGGCAGGACCATTGGCTATGACCGGCACGACGTTCTGGCCTTGACCATCCAGCCAGGTGGAAGGCGCTCCCTGAAGCAGGTTGACCGTAATGGGCTGGGTTGGCGATGGAGCGGCCACGATTGTTCCAGTCGTCGCCCGATCGACGATGATCGTTGGCGTGCTGGCAGCGGCCGCGGTGTTCAGGCTGACCGTCGCTGGAGTGGTGCTTGGGGCAGTGGTCCCATCGGTATAGACCTTGATTCCGGCTGCAGGTCCATCGGTGGAATAGACCGTGTGCAGGATCAAGGCGCCATTGAGCCGGGTCTGGATATCGATGCCGACATCGATGTTGAGACCGTCGGGCAACAGCACACCGCCTCGCATGACGGCCAGTTCACGATCAGGCACCCGACGGATATCGGGAAAATCATCATGTGGCGCTATGACCAATATGGCTGATGCTTTCGTCATCCTGGCGGCGGGCGACGCCGCTACCAGGACAAAGGCGGCAAGCGCCAGGGCGGGCGTGGAAAACATGGCATTCCTTTTGTTACGCACGAGCCAACAGCTATTTCGCCGGGCGCGACGAATTTCGCCGAGCTTCAGGATCAAGGCGGATTCAGCTGTCCGATATCGATTTTTCATGCCTCATAGTTCATTGGGCAGCGGTCGTTCGAGCGCCAGGGCGGCAAAGTCGAGCGGGGTGTAGCTCCAGAAGTCCGGAGGTCCGGGCGCGCGGGCAAGGTCCCGGGACAGGCCGAAATGCGCTCCAGCTACCGCAGCGCGACCGTTGAGGACGAAGTAGACGCCATTCCATTGCTTGAGGAAAATATTCATGCTCGCGCGGCGGAGGCCGAGTGAGGGATCGCCCAGGATCAGCGTCTGGCCGTCGAACCCCTTGACGACGACAAAATGCCGGTAACCCTGGTAGTTGATGAGTGCGATGCCCGGCGTCCGCGCCTTCATGATCTGCTGGATGCTGACATGGTATCCGTCAGCCGAGATATGCCTGCCAGCCAGGTAGCGCTTCATGTCGAGCAGCGAGAAACCGAGTTTGCGAATCTGCACTCGGTCGCCGTCCCGGAACATCCCTAGAAATACCGACTGCTCGTTCTGGGGGTCATCATAATGGTACCGCAACAACGTTGCGAGAGCGGCGGAACCGCAGCTGAAATCGTATTGCTGGCGGACCACGGTCTCGAAGCGCCGACCGATCATGCTGGTAACCGGCAAGGTGAACGCGAGTTGCCCACTTTGCTCGATACTGTTCCGCGCCTCGGGCAGCGGGGCTGCCGAACAACCCGTCAGCACGACTGCCGCACCCCATGCCGCAACCGCCAAAGCAGCTCGGCAAACACGCGCTGGATCAGGGGTGGATCGCGACATTGACGTTCAATGATGCATTGATCGCAACGTTATTTCCGGAATTGGCGCTGAGGACGGACAGGCCGTTCAGGTTTTGGAATGCGCCGCTGCCGAAGCTGATGTTGCCCGTGACCGAATTGCCATCGACGGTGTTGTTCGCGACTGTGCTGGTGTTGGTGGCCTGGACCTCCTGGGCGATATTTGCCTGACCCGTCATCTTGGCCAGTTGAGCGCCGGCAACCGTTGCCGCCGTCCCGAACGGGCTTGGGTCCGCCGGATCGGCCTGAGCCGGGGCGTCGGCAGACGATGCGGGCGCTGCCGGCGAAGCGGTGCCCTCAGCGAGTGCCGGCGCGGCCACTGCCAGCAGGATAGCTACAGCCGCCAACTCGAACGTGAATATCATAAAACCTCTTCGATCATCCTGGAACCAATCTACGGGGCCGGCGAACCGAGCCCCGCAAGTCTTCGTTCAATGCGTTGCACTGCCCAGGTTCAGCGTGCCGACCGAAGCGCTGACGCTCACCGCCGAGTTCTGCGTTGCCGCAACCCCGGTATTCATGTTGAGCGACTGGAGACCGGCAAAGTTCTGGAATGCGCCAGCACCGGTGGTGATGCTGTTGTTGACCGCCGCCGGGGTGCCGCTGCTGCCCTGCGTGCCGCTATACGAAACCGTGATGCCGGTGACGTAGCCGGCCAAATTCGCCGACGAGACGATGGCGTTGGCACCGAACTGGTTGGTTGTGGCCGCAGAGCCGGTTCCTGCATCGGCCGTGCCCGTCTGGGTGACCGAAGCGTCGGAAAACGAAGCGTTGCCGCCGCCATTGGCAACCGAGCCTTCACCGCTATTGGACGCCTTGCTCTCGTTCTCGGACAGCGAATTTGTCGACCGGTTCGAATTGTCCGTGGTCGAGTAGTTCGCATTATCGGTAGCCGTCGCGCCATTGTTCGCGGCAACCTGAGCCCCCGAAGCGCTGCTCGTGGTTGTCGAATGGTTCGAGTTATCGGTTGCCGTGCCACCGTTGTTCGCAGCGACGTCCGCTCCCGATGCCGTGCTCGAATTGCTGTTGTTCGTCGAGCTATTGGCGTTGTCGGTCGACTGGTTCCGTGAATCCGTCGCGGTACCGCCGTTGTTTGCCGCCACCTGTGCACCGGCTGCGGTGCTGGAATTCGAGTTGTTGGTGGTTTTGCTGGTGTTGCCGCTGTCCGCCACCGAAGTCGTATCGGTCGTGTGCGTCGAGGCGTCAGTGGCGGTGCTGCCGTTATTGGCGGCCATGGTGCCGGCCGAAGTCGTGCTGCTTTGATTGCCGCTGTCCGACACGGTCCGGTTGACCGAGTTGTTCGAAGCGTCCGTGGTATTGCGGCTGGTGCTGGTGTTGCCGCTGTTCGCCAATGAAGTGCTGTTCGTGGTGTTCGTCGAGCGGTTCGAGGTGTCCGTGGTGGTGGTATTGCCGCTGTTGGCGACTGAGGTCGTGTTTGTGGGCGTGCTCGTGGTGGTCGTCGTGTTGCCGCTGTTGGTAAGCGACGTGTTGGTCGTCGGCGTGCTGGTGGAGGTATTGCAGCTGTTGGAGACGGAAGTAGTCTTGGTCGGCGTCCGCGGGTTGGTAGTGGTAGGGGTTG
>CAXTOI010000194.1:0-6455 GCA_964245645.1 uncultured Novosphingobium sp.
GGGATCAACAGCTGTGGCATGATCTGGGCGAACTCGGTTTCTTGGGTGCAGCAATTCCGCAAGCATTTGGCGGGCTGGGGATGACCGCAGTCGATCTTGGCGTCATCAGCGAGCAGATGGGCCGAGCCAACGTGGCATTGCCGTTCTTCTCGTCGGTGGTGCTGGCCGCAGGCGCGATCCAGATGGCGGGCAGCCCTGCGCAACAGGCCCGTTGGCTGCCCCGTATCGCCTCAGGCGAGTTGGTGGCGGCCTTTGCCTTTGTCGAAGGGGCAGCGGGGTTCGCGCCCGATGCCATTGCGGCAAGTCTGGCAGGCGACAGGATATCGGGCGTGAAATCGCCGGTCGCCGATGGCGGTATCGCGGCGGTGGCGGTCGTTCTCGCCCGCCAGGGAGAGCAAATGGCTTTGGCGCTGGTCGATCTCGACCAACCGGGGGTGACGCGCAGCAAATTGCGCAGCTTCGACGAATTGCGCGCCCATTACTGCATCACCTTCGACAATGCCGTTGCCGAGCCGCTGGCAGCCGCGCCAACCGGCCAGGTGATGGAACGCCTGCTTGATTACGCCGCCGTGCAAGCTGCGTTCGAAGGGGTGGGCGGGGCCGAAACCTGCCTGTACATGGCTCGCGATTACGCGCTGGAGCGGCAGATCTTCAACCGCGCGCTGGCCGGCTATCAGGCCATCAAGCACAAGCTGGCGGATGTGTTGGCAGGCGTCGAACTGGCGCGGTCGGCCGCCTATTACGCGGCCTGGGTCGCGGATAACGATCCTGCGAATTTGCCCCTCGCCGCAAGCGCCGCAAGGCTGACCGCTGTCGATGCATTCGAGCGGGGTGCGCGCGAAAACCTGCAGGTTCACGGCGGCATCGGCTACACCTGGGAAGCCAACTGCCACTTTTTCTACCGGCGCGAGCGGGTACTCGCGCTGGGGCTGGGCGGACGCGAATATTGGGGAGACCGTCTGATCACGGCAGTGGGCGGCGGCGAGTTGGAGGCAGCCTGATGGATTTCCAGGACAGCCCTGAAGACACCGCATATCGTACCACCGCCCGCGATTGGCTGACCGCGCATGCGCCATCCTACACGATCGACGAGGCAACGATGAGCGAGGCGGACATCGTTGCGCGCGGCCGGGCTTGGCAAAAGGCCCTCTATGACGCCGGCTATGCCGGTATCGCGCTTCCCCGGGAGCGGGGCGGGCAAGGGGGCACTGGGCAGCACGCCGACCTGTTCGCTGCCGAGGAAGGCCGCTATTCGCTGCCCAATGGCCCTTATATCAGTATCGGTCGCGGAATGGCGATCCCGGTCATCTTGAAACACGGATCCGCCGAACAGATCGAACGCTTTGTAAAGCCCACCTTGCAGGGGGACATCACCTGGTGCCAACTGTTCTCCGAACCCGGCGCGGGATCGGACCTGGCCGGGTTGCGCACCCGGGCGGTACCGGACGGCGACAGTTGGATCGTCAATGGCCAGAAGGTCTGGTCGAGTTGGGCCCATCATGCCGATTGGGGCATCCTGATCGTGCGCACCGACCCCGGGGTGGTAAAGCACAAGGGGCTGACCTTCTTTGTCGTGGATATGGGGACGCCCGGTATCGAGGTGCGCCCGATCCGTCAGATATCCGGCGCCAGTGATTTCAACGAAACCTTCCTGACCGATGTGCGCATCCCGGATACCGACCGCATCGGCGCCATCGGCGAAGGCTGGGCGGCGACCATGACGACGCTGATGGGCGAGCGGCTGGGTGTAGGTAGCGAGGATCACCACGGCGTCGGCGCGCTGATTCGCTATGCCGCGGCAACGCCGCGTGGAAACCGCACCGCACTCGACAGCCCGGCCGTGCGCCAGGCGCTGGCTGGCGCTTATGCCGAAGAACTGGCCGCGCGCTATTTTCACGCGCGGCTAAGCACGATGGTGGCGCGAGGGGAAAACCCAGGTGCGCTCGCCTCGATCATCAAGCTCAGCTACACTGGGCGTTTTCAGAAACTGTCCGGTCTGGCGCTCGAAATTCGCGGGCCGGATGCCATTGCCCCCGATCCACAGGATACCGAGACGGCCAGGATCCAGGGCGATTATATCTGGTCGACCGCCATGCGCATTGCCGGCGGCGCCGATGAGGTGCTGCGCAATCAACTGGCCGAGCGGGTGCTGGGCATGCCCGGCGAGATCAGATCCGACAAGAATATCCCTTTCGACCAGCTATAGGAAAGAACATGCGTTTCGAGAACAAGGTAGCGGTGGTGACCGGCGGTGGCCAGGGGATCGGTGAGACCTACGCCAGGCGGCTGGCGGCCGAAGGTGCCAGCGTGGTGGTCGCCGAAATCAATGCGGCGCAGGGCGCGCGGGTCGCTGCTGAAATTGGCGGCCACGCTAAATTCATCAAGGTGGACGTGTCCGATCCGACCTCCTGCACGGCGCTGGCGGCGGAGATCAGGCAGTCGTTCGGCGGCGTCGATATCTTGATCAACAATGCGGCGATTTTTGCGGGCATGCGCTACGAGTCGCTGCTGGAGGTCGACCTCGATTATTACATGAAATTCATGGCGGTAAATTTCAATGGCGCTCTGTTCGTCATTCGTGCGCTCAAGGACATGCTGATCGAACGCCAGGGCGCGATCGTGAATCAGTCGTCGGCAGCCGCTTACAACATGGGCGGTCCGGGAGCTTATTACGGCATCAGCAAGCTGGGCACCAACGCCCTGACCGCGGCGCTCGCAGCGGAATTGGGCCCTCATAAGGTGCGCGTCAACGGGATCGCCCCGGGGCCGACCATGACCGAGGCGATGAGCCAGGTCGATGCCGCGATCATCGAGGGAATTGTCGCGCAGATGCCGTTGGGCCGTTTGGGTACAACGGACGAACAGGCCGATGCGGCGCTGTTTCTGCTCTCGCAGGAGGCCAGGTTCATCACCGGCCAGACCCTGTGCGTCGATGGCGGCATGATCCGCCGGACGTAAGACTTGCGCCGCGCGCCGTGACATATATAACCAGGTGTGTTATGTTTTGCGTTGAAGTTGGACAAGGGGTAGGTGATGACGCTGCTTTCCAGTCAGCTAAAGGCAATTCTAGCGATCGACCCGGCTGCTGGCGCCGTCGAGTTCCGTCATCAATGGTATAGCTGGGGCCAGCTGGCGACGATCATTGCCGAGCTTCAAGGGGCGTTCGCCAGTCTGGGCCTGGGTGAGGATGCCCGGATCGGTGTGATGCTGCGCAGCCGTCCCGGCGCGCTGGCGGCGATCCTGGCGGTGGTCGCGGCGGACGCCTGCATGATGTCGATCAATCCCTTGTTCCCCGATGACCGCTTGATACAAGACCTTCGCTCGCTGCGACCACCGGTGCTTGTCGCGCATACCCTCGATCTGGAGCGTCCGGGCATGCTCGATGCGCTTGCCGGCATCGGCTGTGCCGTTATCGAGTTGACGGGGGAACTGGAAGGTGCCGGTTTTCGTCCCGGCTATGACAAAATCACAGGTACCGAATTGGTGCTGACCGAACCGGGTATCATCGTTGAAATGTTGACAAGCGGTACGACCGGCGCACCAAAACGAATTCCTCTCCAGCGCGATGCCTTTGAAAAAAGTTTCGTTGGTGCGCTGTCATATGAAAAGAGCCACAAGCTCGGCGAGCCCGCCAAGTTGCGGACCGGCGTTACCATCCTGAGCGCGCCCATGACTCACATCGGTGGGCTATGGGGAGCACTCACGGCTATGCTGGGCGGGCGCCAGGCCTGCTTGCTGGAAAGGTTCAGCGTCGAGGAATGGCACGGCGCTATCGTCCGCCATCGGCCCAAGGTGGCAGGCGGGGTGCCAGCAGTGCTGCGAATGGTGCTGGAGGCCAATATTCCAAAAGAAGATCTGTCGAGCCTGATCGCGATCCGCACCGGAGCAGCGCCGGTGGACCTTGCGACCATCAAGGAATTCTGGGATCGCTACCAGATCCCGGTGCTGCAAAATTATGGGGCGACCGAGTTCGCGGGCGCGATCGCCGGATGGACGCTGGACGATTTCCTCAAGTTCCGCGAAACCAAGCTCTCCAGCGTCGGAAGGTTCCAGCCCGGCATCATCGGCCGGGTCATCGCCGAAGATACCGGCGATGTGCTCCCTGCTGACACGGAAGGCATATTGGAAGTGAAGTCGGCGCAATTCGGCAATGGCGATCGATGGCTAAGGACCACCGATCGCGCGGCGATTGACCCAGAGGGTTTCCTCTATATTTTCGGACGCGCGGATAATGCAATTTTGCGCGGGGGCTTCAAGGTGCATCCGGATGATGTCGTTGGCGCGCTCGAACAGCACCCTGCCATACGCGAAGCGGTGGTCGTGGGCATCGATGACCAGCGGCTGGGCGCGGTGCCGGTCGCTGCGGTTATTCTCAAGGTCGGGGCGGCAAATCCGGCAGACGGCGAACTTTCGGCATTTCTACGTGAAAAATTGCTGCCTTACCAAGTACCGACGCAGTTCCTGTTCGTGAAGGACGTCCCGCGCACCGACACGATGAAACCGGCCTTGGCACGTGTACGCGAACTATTCGCGGCCGCTGGCCAGCCCTGAACCATAGGAAACGATAGTGGCGAGCATTCTGGAAAGCGACGAGTGGCAGAAAGCTACCGAATACCGCATCACCGATGAGGATATCGAGCGCCAGCGCGCGCTGCTCGGGCATATGGAGGCGTCGAAAACGCGAGAATATATCCAGACCGCAACCGAGGATAATATCCGCAACTGGGCACATGGCATCGGCGATGACAACCCGCTGTTCTGCGATCCCAGCTATGCACGCGGCACGCGGTGGGGTGGGTTGATCGCGCCGCCGATGATGGTGAGCGTCGTGAACACGCCGATGAAAGGCGATCCGACTCCCGAGCATATCCGCAAGCTCAAGAAATCCTTGTTTCGCGGGATCCACGTGTTCGTCTCAGGCTCGCGCTGGGAGTGGTATCGGCCGATGCGGCCCGGCGATACGATCTACAGCTTCAGCGGCGACGACAGCAGCGACGTCAAGCAGTCCGAGTTCGCCGGACGCTCGGTCATCAACGTCCGCCGCTTCGTCAAGCTCAACCAGCGCGCCGAGGTCGTGGCGGTCAATCGCATCCTCACCGTGCTGACCGAGCGCGGCACCGCCAAGAAAAAGGGCAAATATTCCGACATCAAGCCTGCCACCTATACCGATGATGATATTGCCCGGATCGACGCGATCTACGAGGCCGAGCAGGTGCAGGGCGCTTCGCGGCGGGTGTGGTCGGACGTTCAGGTCGGCGATACCCTGGGCACCATGGCCAAGGGGCCGCTGACCGTCACCGATGTGATGTGCTTCCACGCCGGCGGCTACGGCTTCGTGCCCTATGCGCCCAGCGTGGGCCGGATCGCCTACAAGAACCGGATGCGCATCCCGCCGTTCTACGTCAAGAACGAGCATGGCGTGCCCGATGTGGCGCAGCGTCTGCACTGGGATCCGCTGTGGGCGCAGGCCATCGGCAACCCGATGGCTTATGATTACGGCTTCATGCGTGAAAACTATCTGGCGCAATATCTCAGCGACTGGGCCGGCGACGATGGCCTGATCGTGAGCCTGCATGATGAAATCCGCAAGTTCAACTATATGGGCGACGTGCAGACGGTAACCGGCGAAGTCACCGCCAAGCGCCAGGAGGCCGGGCAGAACCTGGTCGATGTCACCGTTCGGTTCACGAACCAGCGCGGCGAGGAAACGGTCAAGGCCACTGCGGTGATCGCGCTGCCGGATGGCGGGCGGCCGGTGCTTTACCCTGCCGTCCCGATTGAGCTGGCGGAGGACGCGGTCCGCATGATGGCGCGGCACTGGGAATTGTCGAAGGCTTGAGCGGGTACGCGACGGAGCAGGGGTCCAGCAAGGAGAATGCACGATGCCAAAGCTCAACTATGCTACCGTTGGAAGCAACGATCTGCCCGCTGCTTTCGCCTTTTTCGATCCACTGCTAGGTTCAATCGGCATGAGCAAGTTGTTCGACCTACCGGAGGGTTCCAGGCTTTACGGCAGCTTCGATGACTGTGTTTTTGGGGTAATGGTGCCGCACGATAAAGATGCCGCTTCGATCGGCAATGGCAGCATGACCGGATTTGGGTTGAACAGCCGTGAGGATGTTGCAAGGTTCCATGCGCTTGCGCTCTCGCTCGGTGGCACGTGCGAAGGGCCGCCGGGCCTGCGAGAGCCAGCCGAGGCGGGTGCCTATTTCGCATATTTCCGTGATCTCGATGGCAACAAGCTGTGCGCCTACCGATTTGAGGCATAGCTCATCCTGCGCGATAACCCCCGTTCCGGCCGCTTGAGCGCCGTGGCGTTGATCTGGCTCGAAATCCTTTGCTAGGGGGTGCCAAATTGCAGCTCGAGCCATCGGCAGTTTTGCGCCGCACGGCGGGATGTTTGATCGTGTCCCAAGGCGTGGTGTAGCTTGTTGGGGCCACCGCGATTTTCGGCG
>CAXTOI010000195.1:0-6408 GCA_964245645.1 uncultured Novosphingobium sp.
GTGCCAAGGCGCTCGCCGGAGCGAATGTGCACGTTACTTTGGTGGATCGATGCAATTACCATCTCTTCCAACCGCTGCTCTATCAGGTTTCGACCGCGGCATTGTCACCCGCTGACATTGCCGCGCCAATCCGGCAGTTGCTCGCCCGGGCCAAAAATGTCGATGTCGTGCTGGCCGAGGTCATGGCGATCGATACCGCTGGGCATCAGGTCCTGTTAGCGGACGGCGGCTCTTTGCCTTTCGACCAGCTCGTGCTGGCGATGGGTTCGGTTTATAATTACCTGGGTCATCCCGAATGGGCTTCATTTGCGCCGGCGCCCAAGTCAATCGGCGAAGCGCGCATGATCCGGGCGCGGCTGCTGAAAGCCTTTGAAGATGCCGAGAGCTGTGTCGAACCGGAACGTCGCGCAGCATTTCTCACGATCGTGGTCGTTGGCGGCGGCCCGACCGGTGTCGAAATGGCCGGCACCATCGCCGAGCTTGCCCGCTATACGCTTCGGGGCAACTTTCGGCGCATAGATCCGGCCCAGGCCAGAGTAGTGCTGGTCGAAGCGGGGTCGCGGCTGTTAGCGAGCTTTCCGGAAAAATCAGGCAATTATGCAGTGCAGGCGCTGGAGCGGCTCGGCGTGGAGCTGCGCTTGTCCAGCGCAGTCGAAGGCATCGATGCCGAAGGTGTGGTCATCGCCGGCGAGCGGATTGCCGCCAGGACAGTCATCTGGGGTGCCGGCATCAGAGCCGCAGGCGGCGCGCAATGGCTTGGCGGCACGGCTGATCGCGACGGCCGGATATCGGTTGGGGCCAATCTGGCGGTCACGGGGCATGAAGACATCTATGCGTTGGGCGATTTTGCTCTGCTACACCAGGACGGCCAACCGCTGCCAGCGCTGGCGCAAGTAGCGCAGCAACAAGGCGAGTATCTTGGCCGAGCGCTTCGTACGCGCGAAACGCCTGCACCATTCCGCTACCGAACCAAGGGCGATACGGCGGTGATCGGCCGGAACGCAGCAGTCTACGTCTATGGCCGATTTAAACTTAGCGGCCGGATTGCCTGGATGTTGTGGTCCATCGTCCACATTTACCTGCTGATCGGTTTTCAGCGTCGCGCCTTGGTCATGACACAGTGGGTGTGGCGCTATTTCACCGCGGACCGTGGTGCGCGCCTGATCGATTAACGTCATCGATGCATATATCACCCCGATGAGAGGGGAACGTAAGGGCAGGCGGATCGCTTGAGCAACGACGACGGGCGATCTGCCCGTCGGATAACGGGAATTGCACATGTCGGTACCAAAAGATCGCATGAGGCGGGCTATCTCGGTCCGGGCCAGACTGTTTTTTGCCATGATAGCAGTGTGGCCGTTGGCGGTTGCAGCATCCGCGCAAGGTTCAAACCGGGATAATGCAGCACACATCGAAGTCGATATGGCGAACTTCAAGTATTTGCCCAACACGATCTTGCTTCATCATGGCCAGCCGTATGTTTTTGAGTTCGTGAACAAGTCCGGCATCGGTCATAACTTTATCGCGAAGCGCTTCTTTGCCGCCGCGACCGTCGATACGCCAGGCAAGGCTCTGCTTGATAAAGGCGAAGTCAATCTGGCCGGCCATAAAACCTCTGAAGTCCGGCTCATCGCTCCGCCGCCTGGCCTGTACGATGTCCACTGCTCACATGTCATGCACTCGGTCTTGGGTATGAAGGGCAATATTGTGGTCGACTGATGAACAACCTGCTGACGCCGGCAGGATCGCCTGGATTAGAGCCATCTTATGGCACGAATTACAATTAAACCGAAAGCGCGCGCTTGACCGTGGAAGCCTGAAAAATCTGATCGACGGCCGCGGCCAGCGTGGCATCGAAACTCTCCACGCTCATGTCGCGCCGAAGATCGCCGATGAGGGCGCGCGAGAAGCTGGCGATCACGCCTTCGTTCTCGGTAAGGCGCCGGCAGGCCTCGTCGCGGGAATAGCCGCCCGAAAGCGCGACGACCCTGGTCACTTTTTCGTGCTTGACCAGCGGCGCGTAAATGTTCGCCGTCTCGGGAAGCGTAAGCTTGAGCATTATGCGACGATCTGCGGGAAGCTGGTCGGTGGATTGCAGCAATGCGTCGAGCAACAGGCGTTCCGCAGCGCGCTTATCCGAGCTTTTGATCAGGATCTCGGGTTCCAGAATGGGGAGCAGGCCATAGCCGGCAATCTGCGCCGCGACCTCAAACTGTTGGCTGACGATTGCCGCTATTCCGGCGGGCGACGCCAGCCGGATCGTCGAGCGCATCTTGGTGCCGAAGATGCCCAGCCGCACGGCACGCTCGAGCGTGGCATCGAGCCCGGGCATCGGTTTCATCAGGCTGACGCCGTCCGCTTCGGCTCCGAGGCCCTTATCGATTTTCAGAAAAGGCACGATCCTCCGATCTTCCCACAGATAGGCAGGAACCGGCTTGCCGCGCACGTCCCCGTCCATCGTCGCCTCGAAGAGGATCGCGGCAAGAAGCTCATCGCTGCGAAAAGCGGGCGCAGTCATGATCCACACGCGCATGGCGTGCATCAGCCGGAACATTTCAGCGTCATCGCTATATTCTTGCTCCGCGACGCCGTAGGCCCGCAGCGCGCCGGGGGTCGATCCACCGCTTTGATCAAGGGCGGCGATGAAGCCCGACTGCCGTGCCATCTGCGTCATTTGTACTATCGTGGTGCTGCTCATCGTGTCGGCCGATCCTGGAGTCGTCTTGTCAACGACGCGCAGCCGGAAACGGTGCATCGAGACTAACGCCCATGCCGAATGTTACATTTCAGAATAGCGGTGCAGCGAGCGACAGAGAGATTTGACAACGAAGCGAGATTATAGGGACACCGGTGTCACGCAGAGCGTGGACGTTTCCAGGAATCGGCTTTGGCCCCCCAGCTTCCGCATTACGCGGCAGTGCAGGCCGCTACCATCCGCCATTACGTGCTCGCCATTCGATTTACGAGAACGTAGACAATATTGCTCGGCGCACTTGCGCAACTCGGAGCCGTCCGAAGCCAGCTGAAGTCGATATCAGGAAACCCGTTGGGGAACGAAGGGTTGTGTGGCGATGGACAACGATAAAGGAAATACTGCGCGCGGGCTGGTCGTTGGCATCGGCGCTTCTGCCGGCGGTCTCGAAGCCTTCAAAGCCTTCATTACGCATTTGCCACCGGACAGTGGCATGGCCTTCGTGCTGGTGCAGCACCTTTCTCCTGATCATGTCAGTGCGCTCACGGAAATCCTCGGCAGGACTTCGCCCATTGCAGTGGTCCAGGCTGAGCACGGCATGCCGATCGAGCCCGACAGGGTTCACGTCATCCCGCCCGATGCTACCTTGACGATTGAGGACGGCCGGCTCCTGGTCGTCAAACCCGCGCCCCCGCGGGCAGAACGTCGACCAATCGACACTTTCTTCATCTCGCTGGCACAGGAGCAGGGCGACAATGCCGTCTCGATCGTCCTGTCGGGGGTAGGGAGCGACGGGTCTGTCGGGCTGGCTGCGGTCAAGGAAAACGGCGGCCTGACGATCGCTCAAGCCGAGTTCGACCATCATGCCATGCCGGGTATGCCGCAAAGCGCGGCGTCGACCGGCCTGGTCGACTATGTCCTGCCGGTTGAAGAGATGCCGGGCAAGTTGATCGAATATCGCGATCACCTGGCGTTGGTGGCGGACCGCAAGGACGGCGACGGCACCCGGACTGACGCGGCGGAACATTTGGCGACCGTCCTTGCCGTCCTGCGCACGAAGACCGGGCACGATTTTGCGAAATACAAGAACAAGACCGTCACCCGGCGCATTCAGCGCCGTATGCAGGTCCTGCAGACCGATACGGTGCCCGCCTATATCGAGCGTCTTCGAGCCGACTCCGCCGAGCCGGAGTTGCTGTTCCGGGATCTGCTTATCGGGGTGACCGAATTTTTCCGTGACCACGAGGCCTTTGCCGGCCTGTCTGTGGCCATTGCCGCAATTCTTGGCGGCGGCGGCGGCCCCCCGTCGCTGCGGGTCTGGACGGCTGCGTGTTCGACGGGCGAGGAGGTCTACAGCCTCGCGATCATCATTCGCGAACTGCTCGACGCCTGTGGCGCAGACATCGACGTGCAGATTTTTGGCACGGATATCGATGGCCAGGCGATCGAGTTCGCCAGAGCAGGGCGCTACCAGCGCATTGCCGGCATCTCGGCGGAGCGGCTCCAGCGTTGGTTTTACGAAGAAGATGGTGCATTCTGCCCGATCCGGCAAATTCGCGGAATGTGTGTTTTTTCCGTCCACAACGTGACGAAAGACCGGCCGTTCTCCAGACTGGACCTGATCTCATGCCGTAACCTGATGATCTACATGGATAACGAGCTGCAGGATCGGGTGTTGCGGACATTCCATTACGCCCTGAAGCCCAACGGCCTGCTTTTTCTTGGGCTGTCGGAAGGGGTGAGCAGGAACGCCAAGCTGTTCAAGCTTCAGGACAAGGCCGCGCACATCTTCCAGCGGCAAGACGGGGATGCCGCATTCCCGGCCATGCCGATGCCCACACAGATGCCGGTTGCAGCGAACCGCCTCGCAGGTGATCCTGGCCGGGGAGCCGGTGACCGCGTCGATCAGGCCGTCCGCCTGGCCCTGGCGAAACATTCGCCGGTGTTCCTCGTCGTCGATCGCCAGGGCAACATCATGCGCTATTCGGGCGGGGAAATCGCCCGCTACCTCGAACCATCGGCCGGCGTTGCCAGCCTGAGCCTCCTTTCCAATCTGCGCAAAAGCCTGCGGATCGCGGTTCGCACGGCCTTGCAGTCGGTAGTGAAAAGCGGCGAAGGAATGGTCGTCGACAATGTCGCCGTGCTGATCGAAGGCCGGCAACACGTGCTGAGTGTCATCGTCGAGCCGGTACAGGACGCCGGCAGCGAAGGCCTTTGTGTAGTCGCGTTCCAGGACGTTCGTACGGCCGCGCCAGAGCCTTCGCCTGCCGAGGACGGGAACCTGCGGAGCCCGGGGGCGCTGGCGATCGAGCAGGAACTGCGCACCGCCCAGGCGCAGTTGCAGACGACGATCGGCGACCTCGAAACCGCGAACGAGGAAATGAAATCCTCCGCCGAGGAGTACCAGTCGGTCAACGAAGAGCTGCAGTCGACCAACGAGGAGCTGCAGACCTCCAAGGAAGAAATGCAATCGATCAACGAGGAGCTGCAGACGGTCAATGCCGAGATGATGGCGAAAAACGATCTGCTCTCCAACCTCAACAGCGATCTGCAGAACCTGCTGGACAGCACCCAGATTGCGACGATCTTCCTCGACGAAAACCTGCGCATCAAGAACTTCACGCCAGGCATGGCGGACATCTTCAGTCTGCGCGAAAACGACCGCGGCCGGCCGCTTACAGACATCGTCAGCCTGCTGGCCTATGACAACCTGCGGCGCGACGTTGCAAAGGTGTTGCGTGAGCTCACCGTCATGGAGCGCGAACTCGAACTGCACGATCGCGGCGCGTCGTTCGTCATGCGCATCCGGCCATATCGCAGCATCGGGCGCGTTATCGAAGGCGTCGTCATCACCTTTGTCGACGTAACGGAGCGCAAGAAGGCGGAGCACGCCCAGGTCGTCAGCGAGCGCCGCTTTACCGCGATCGTCAACCAGGCAGCCGTGGGCGTCGCCGAAACCGATGCCGCCGGCCGCTTCTTGCTGACGAACGCGGCGTTTGCGACGATAACCGGTCGGTCTGCCGAAGATTTGCAGCGGCTACGCCGGCAGGAACTCGTTCATCCCGATGACGCCGATGAAATCAACTCCCGCTTTGATCAAGCAACCCGCGATGGTCGGCCATTTGAGGCCGAGTACCGCCTGCAGCGCGGGGATGGTACGAGCGCTTGGGTGCACGACAGCATCTCGGTGCTCAGTGATAGCGATCGGCGCGCCACCAGCGTCATCTCGGTTACGTTGGAAATCGACAAGCGCAAGCGCGCCGAAGAACATACGGCATTGCTGATGGGCGAGCTCGATCATCGCGTTAAGAACATCCTGGCGATCGTATCCTCGATCGTCGCCCAGACCCTCAAGGCGAATCTTACGCCGGAAGCGTTCACCGCAACGATTGCCGGCCGCATCTCCGCGATTACCCGTGCCCACAGCCTGCTCACCAATGGCGGCGCTAACGGCACCAGCACGCTGCGCCACCTCATGGATACCGAACTGGAGCCATATCGGGGGCGTAACCTGCGTGTCGAGGGCCCCGACCTCGTGCTGACCCCGAAGGCCGGCCTGTCGCTGGCAATGGCAGTCCACGAACTGGCCAGCAATGCAGCGAAATACGGGTCTTTGTCAGATGCCGACGGCCAGCTTGCCGTGGCCTGGACGGTGACCGACGGCGCCGATCCAAGATTGCGGCTAAGCTGGACCGAAACCGGCGGCCCGCCCGTTC
>CAXTOI010000196.1:0-6403 GCA_964245645.1 uncultured Novosphingobium sp.
GCCTATGGCCATGTGCGATCCGATCCGATCCGATGCGCCGCGCCGTTGCCAAAGATTTGCGCCAGCGCAGACCGGGCACCGACCATGGTTCGTCTAGCCGGCATGATCGACGCAGGGCACGGGAAGGTCCGGTGAAGGTTCAGCCCCTTCGCAGTTGCAGCAGACCATCTAAAATACCGGCTTCCGGCAGGAATGGTTGACCGGACAAGATGATCACGATGCCGCCGGGCTTGACGAACCGCGACCATGCGGCGATCACTACCGAAGGCCAAAGAACCGGGCACGATCAGAACATAAATCAAATTGCCATTGCTTTCCAATGCGTTTCTTCATGACATATCTGCCATAAGTGCGCAATCCGTGCGGCCGTCAAAATGCTTTCATCAATCGGGGCCACAGCGAAATCGATTGCTTTTTTCATCAGGGTTCGGCAGGTATGCTGCACCACAGCATTTTGTAAAGGCGCATGAGTGACACGATTGTATGTGGCCATTGCAACCGTTGGGCGTCCTGCCCTGGTCGCCAAAATCGTCGGCCAGCTTGCCCGCCAGACCCGCGTAGCCGATGGCGTGCTGATTGTCGGCGCGAGCGCCGGAGACGTAGCGGGTCTCGCGGAGCTACCGGATGGCTGCGAAGTGCTGCTGGCCGAGCGACGCGGCTTGTGCCGCCAGCGTAATCGGGCGCTCGATCATCTGAGCGGTCGGGCCGATGTCCTGATCTTCCTCGATGACGATTTCATCATGGCCGACACCTACCTGGCCGAGATCGAAACGATCCTGGCAGCTCATCCGGAGGTTGTCGGAATCACCGGAGACCTGCTGGCAGATGGCATTACCGGCCCGGGCATCACCTTCGAGGATGCGGTCGCCATTGCGACGCGGGGAGTGGGAACCCGCGATCCGAAGTTCAAGGACCGCCAATCGTTATATGGCTGCAATATGGTCATCCGGCTTGCCGCTGCCAAAGGCCTGCGCTTTGATGAAGCTTTGCCACTTTACGGCTGGCAGGAAGACATCGATTATACCTACCAACTGGGCAAGCGCGGCCGCCTGATCTCGACTGGCTTGGCAACCGGCGTTCACATGGGCGTCAAGAGCGGGCGGACATCGGGCGTAAAGCTTGGTTATTCGCAAATAGCCAACATCCTTTACCTCAAGCGCAAGGGAACGATCGAGCCCGGGCTGGGCGAGAAGTTGATCGTGTCCAACATCCTTGCCAATATCGCCAAAAGCCTCCGACCCGAGCCCTGGGTTGATCGCAAGGGGCGATTGCGAGGCAATCTGCTGGCACTTGCCGATCTCGTTCGCGGCCGTCTCGATCCGCGCAAGATCGAAGTGATGTAAAACACATGCAGTCGGTTCACTTTAATGGTAAGTTTTACGCAGGAAAATTGAACGGAGTGCACCGGGTCGCCGATCGGCTGATCCGTGAATGTGATGCCAGGCTGGCCGAAATGCCGGCATCCGCCCGCCCCGAATGTTTTGTGCACGTGCCGGTAGGGCGGCAATGGCAACCGCAGCTGTCGACCATGCGGCTCAAGGAACATGCCGGCGCCGACAGCCAGCGCTGGGAGCAGATGGCGCTGCCGCGCCTTGCTGCCGGGGGTGTTCTGGTCAATCTGGCCAATCTGGCCCCTGTTGCCCATCGCAACAAGGTGCTGCTCATCCATGATGCCCAATTCCTGTTTCCCGACAGTTCGTACCCGTGGCGACAACGCACCGGCTATCGCCTGCTGCTGCCGATCATGGCGCGGACTAGCGCTGCGGTGCTCACTGTGTCGGACTATTCCCGGCAGATGCTCGACGTGTTGGGTGTCTGCCCGCGCGAACGGACGACCCGGCTTTACAACGGTGCCGACCATATCCTCGATAAAGCTTGCGATGCCGGCGCGCTCGAGCGGCTCGGTCTCGAACTGCATGGCTATGTGTTGATGTTCGGCTCGCCCAAGGCCTACAAGAATGTTGGCGTGGTGCTGTCCGCCTTCGCTTCGGGGGTGCTTGCACCCACCCGCCTGGTCATCGTCGGCCCTTCCCGCGAAGCACTGGCCGCAGCCGGACTGGTTGCGCCAGCCGATGCGATCCTTGTCGGCAATTGCGACGATCATGTGCTTCAGGCGCTGTACCGCGGAGCGCACGCGCTGGCCTTTCCATCGCGAACCGAGGGGTTTGGCCTGCCACCGGTCGAGGCCATGTTATGTGGATGCCCGGCGGTGGTCTCACCCGGGGGCGCCATTCCCGAGATTTGCCGCGACGCAGTAGTTTACGCCGATATGGACGATCCCGATAGCTGGCGCGATGCGTTTCTCGCCTTGCGCGAGCCAGGCCTGCGCGCCGCCAAGGTGGCAGCGGGCCACGTCCGGGCGCGCCAGTTCGCCTGGTCCACCGCCGGTACGCAACTGTTTCAGGCCATTCTGAAACAAGCGGGACATGTCGCATGAGCGCTGATCTCAGGTCCGTCGAGGCTGCGTTCATCGACGATGGCGAGGAACCCGGTGATCGCGCCGCAGAACGGCGCGCCACAGAGCGCCAGTTGCGCAAGGGCCGGGGCATTTTTTCCGCCGGCGTGGCGATGATATCGCGCGCCAGCAACCAGCTGTTTCTGATCGGCGTAACGCTGGTGGCCACGCGCTACCTGAGCCCCGCCGATTTTGGCGTGTTTGCCGTCGCGACCGCCTTTACGACGCTGGCGCGAACCCTGCTCTACGCCGGTCCCTTCGAATATCTCATAAAGTCGAAGGAATTTGCAGCCGATGCGATCGAATGCCTGGTCGCGACGGTGCTGCTGGCCGGGCTTTGCGCAATTATCCTGGTCGGGATCGCCGAAGTGTCGCCCTTCGTGTTTTCGTCGGCCGCCGTCCGCCCGATCATGCTGATGCTCACGCCATCCATCCTGCTTGCCGCATTGGCCGCATGGATGGAGTCGCAGGTGCTGCAGTCAGGGCGGATCCAGACCTACTACCTGATCACGCTGGGGGTCGAACTTGCCGCCTCGGCGAGCGCTGTGGTTTTGCTGGTCCTGCACTTCGGACTGATTGCGCTGGTCGTGCAGAACTATGTACGGATCGTCTTGCTGACCATCGCTTATCGCGCGATCCATCGACCCGCGGCCATGCGCGGCATCGATATCGCCCGCCTGCGCGAGATTACCCGCTGGTCGATAAGTCGCTACGGCGCGGTGCTGGTCGGCTTTCTTTCCAATTACAGCGGCGACCTCGTGCTGGGGATCGCGCTGTCGCCAAGCGCCACCGGGCTGTATCGCGCCAGCAACCGTGTCGTCACGGCCGTAGCCGATTGCTTTGCCCAGCCGGCGCGGTTGATCGGTATGACCAGCCTCTCGCGCCGTGCGGCTGAGGGGATCGCGCCCGACGGCTACTGGCTGCGCATCTTTTCCGGCGTTGCGTTGCTCGGCTGGCCGGCGCTGATCGGACTGGCCGCATTGGCCGACTGGCTGACCCCGGTCATGCTGGGCAACAAATGGGCTGCAGCAGGCCCGGTGGTAGTGGTACTGGCGATCGCCCGTCTGTGGTCCCTGCTGTCGGCGGTGACGACCGCGCAAATGATCGCTGCCGACCGGCAGAAGGGCGTGTTCTGGATGCAACTGGCAGGTGCGGTCATGGTGGCGATCTGCACCGTTGCCTTGGCGCCGTTCGGCGTAGTCGGGGCGGCAGCCGCCGGAGCGACAGTGCTGGCGGCCACGGCGGCAGCGCTGCTGGCGATGACCATGGCCATCGGCCGGCCATCGGCCATCGAATGGCGATCGGCCGGGCTTATCATCCTGGTGCCGACGGCGGCGACAGCCGCTGGCGCGTTTGGCGGACGGCTCCTGGCCATGACGCTGACCGAGCATATGATTGCGCGCTTGGCCTTTGCGACCGCCGCGGGCGCGCTGGGCTGGGCCCTGGCGATCTTCCTGCTGCGGCGACGGGCGATGGAGGCGATCCACACATTAAGCGGAACGGGCGAAATCATGCCGACCTGACCTAGTACAAACACGCAATGAAGCGTTGCGTCATTCAAGCCGATTCCTTATCTATTTGCAGGACTTCAAATGAAGATATTTCGCGTTTCGGTCACGCCAGTTATTCGAAACCGAGGTCTGGTTGCTCGCTTGCGGCGTCTTCGACCCGCAAATGCCTCGCAGATTTTGGCAAAATGCTTGCCCCTGTCGCGCTGGTCAGGGTCGGTAGTTGCCGAGCGGCGGCCGGTGGTCTTCCTGAGCTGAAACTGCACATCTAACGCTTGGAGACAGCATGCCAACGCTCTCGATCTGCATTCCGACGTACAACCGTTCGCGGTTTCTTGCAGAATTGCTGGACAGCATCATCGCGCAGGGCAGGCCCGAGATCGAAGTTATCGTGAGCGACGACGCCTCGCCCGACGACACCGCCATGGTGGGTGAGAGCTACATCGGGCGCATTCCCAAATACCGGTTTATCCGCCAGCCGCAGAATCTGGGCCTCGATCGCAACTTCCTTGCAGTCGTCGAGGCGGCGACGGGCGATTACATCTGGTTGATGGGCGACGACGATCGTCTTGAAGCCGGCGGCGCCACCCGCGTACTCGCGGCGCTGGAGCGCTGGCCGGAGGTGGCGGGGTTGACGCTCGGCGTCATCGATTACGATTTAGCGATGAAACGCTTCGTCGGCATTCGGCCCACGCCGCCTACCCAACTTATCGAGGGTGTCGGCCCGGTGTTCAGCCGATTGGCCGATTTGCTCGGCTTCATGTCAGCCCTGGTCGTCGATCGCACGAAATGGCAGGAAATCGCCGCCACCCCCTCGGTCAAGGATTTCCAGAATTACTATGTCCAGGTTTACATCATTGGCCGGGTGATCGAGCGGTATAAGACCTGGGGTGTCGTGCAGGAGCCCTGCGTCGGTTTCCGGACCGGGAATGACCAGTTCAAGACCAAGTTCGGCTGGCTTCAGCGTCTCAAGATCGACGTCGAGGGCTACGATCAGATTGCCGACGCGCTGTTCGCCCACGACGCGGTGGCACACGCGGCCATGCGTCGACGAATATTCGGCACGCATGTCATGGCACGGATTACCAACGCCAAGACATCGCCGGAATCGACGCCTGGGATATTCGAAGCGGCATACTACCTTTTTCGCTTTTATGGCGCGATGCCGCGATATTGGACGCGGGCCCTGCCAACGCTGCTAGCGCCCAAATGGTCGATGCGCGCAGCACGGGCTGCGTACAAGCGCTTCGCATCTGCCTCGGGCGCAGCGCGTGCGCGCACTTTGTCGGCGGCGTCTCGATAAGCGTATTCCCAGCCTTGCCACGCGTGGGGCTTTCACCTGCTTATCCACCCGCCCTCGCCGACGCCTGGACCTGACGCCAAGTCTGCCCTGCGCGCAACTGGCTGATGATACCGCACGAATTGTTGAACAACACCTTGCTAAATGCACAAAACTTAAGTATTATTACTAGGAAGCAATAGTTGGTGGCAGCATGGTAACCATTGGCGCTAGGCTCGATAAATATCGCGGACTCGGACCCGGGTTTGACTTCTTGCGCATCGCTTTAGCATGTATGATCGTGGTATTTCATGCTTATTGGCTGTCCGGAGATACTTATTTGCGGACAACCGGGTTCTGGTTTGGCGAGTATGCGCTCGTTCCAATGTTTTTTGCACTAAGCGGATTTCTGATCTCTGGTAGCGCCCTCCGCCTGACACTTTACAACTTCCTGCTCAATCGAGGACTTAGAATACTTCCGGCATTGACAGTAGACGTTGTTTTTTGTGCGCTGGTAATTGGGCCAGTCATGACCAGCCTTGTGCTTGCTAATTATTTCACAGATCCGGACTTCTACCGGTATTTCCTGAACGTGACCGGATGGATGCATTATCGTCTGCCGGGCGTTTTCACGACGCTACCAACGTATCGGGTCAACGGCTCGCTGTGGTCGGTCCCTTACGAAATGCTTTGCTACGGTATAATTTCGGGCCTCATCTTGAGCAAAGCCATGCTTAGACCGCGTGCGATCATCGTTGTCGTGCTTCTTTTCATGATCGCCGGCCTGGTAGCGGAGAAAGCCGAAGATCATATCTTCGGGCCGGTGTTCACCGTGCTCCATTTCCTGTTTATCAGCAGGGGAGGCCAAACGATCACTGCATTCCTGATGGGCATTGCTATCTACGTCTACCGGCACAAGGTTTCGTACAGTTGGCCCTTGTTCGCGCTCAGCCTGATGATTTGCGGCTATGCAATTGCCTTTCTGAAAACGCCCGACATCGAGCATGTCGGGAACCGTTTTTTGATATTGCCCGCGCTTGCTTATATAACCGTCTTTCTTGGCCTGACGCCGATCCCGGTGCCGGCGTTCCTACGAAAAGGTGACTACTCCTACGGCGTATACCTCTACCATGCCCCACTGCTGCAGGTCCTGATCAGTAT
>CAXTOI010000197.1:0-2030 GCA_964245645.1 uncultured Novosphingobium sp.
TTTCTTAGCCAAACGGAAGCGGGCGATTCCGTTTTCATGCGCGATGCTCTAGCGCTGGGTGCGGTTACAGGCGCATGCATCGGCTTGTTCTTTGCGCAGCCGGGGCCGAATCTTTCGGGCGACACCGCAGCGCTGGGACCGGTCGGGCTGTCGGCATCGGCATTGTCGTTCATCGCGGGATTCGGCGTCGACGCCGTTTTTCTGACAATCGAAAGCCTGATTCAGCGCATATTCAATATTTCACCGCCCCCGCCTCCAGGCGCAGCGATCTCTGCCACCGCACCGCTACCGCCTCTGCAACATTTCGCCACAGTTCCGCCTCGTTCCAGACGCTTCTGGAGCCACTCCACTGGCCTGATCAAATAGATCATCACGGCTGCGGCAACGAAGCAACGATCTTTCGACCGAAAGCCTGATCCCCGAGCTGCTCCAATAGGCGTAAACACAGCTTCTCCTCGTCGCCCCGGGCTTGACCAAGGGTGGGGCTTCTTCGGACCGAAGCAATTGATTCGGAAGCGATTAGCCCGGATTTTCCCGTTTTGCCGCGACGCTTATTCAACAGGAACCACGATCCGGATCAAGTCCGGATCAAGTCCGGGATGATGATAAACAGCTATTTTGCGCATATGGGAGCCAGTTCAAAATAACGATATGAAGTCAAATCAGCGCCTACCCCTCACACCTTCCTATTGCCGCCCGCCAAACCGCAGCCGCGCCCGGCCCTGCCACTCGCGCAGCGCTACCAGCGGTGAGCTGACGGCCGCCTCGCCCTTCGCCATGCGCTCCACCAGCACTTCGGGCGGGCACGGCAGGCGGGTGACCGGATCGAGATAGCGCGGGTAGAGGATCAACACCGCCGCGATCAGCTCATCGAGGCTGCGCCGGCGCCGGCGACGGGCGGGGATCGGGCCAAGGTCGCGGGTCAAGCCCCAGCCGGCGTAGAACGGTACGCCATGCGTGGTCACGGCCACGCCGCGGCACAGCGCTTCGAAGCCGGCCAGCGAACTGATCACATGCACGCCGTCGCAATCTGCCAGCAGCGTGGCGATGGCGGCCTGGCGCTCGATCCGATCGGCCAGCCGCAACACCTCACGATCGGGAATGGCGCCGCGCCGGTGACCGGCTTCGACATCGGGATGCGGTTTGTAGGTGATCTCGGCGTCTGCTTCGGCGGCGCGGGCGCGGGCCAGCAGATCGCGGTTACTGCAGCCGCCGCCGCCCAGCAGCACCGCGCGATCGTCCTCGACTTGCCCGGCCACCAGCACCCGGCGCCGCTGTCCGCCGGTCGGGGCGCGCTCAATCTGGCTGGACTGCCCATATTTGCTGATACCCGCTGCGACCAGCCGCGTGCGCAGGCGCTGCGCGCGAGCGACCAGTTCGAGCAAAATGTCACCATGCTGAAGGATATTTTCCAGCGCGCTGGGCTGGCTCGGGTCGAAATGCGCCGCCAGCGGATCGATGATCACCGACAGCGGCGGCACGCAATTGGCGCCCAGCCCGGTGGAGCGGATCATCCCGTCTTCGATCTCCCCCACCGCGACGCCGCGCGCCGCCAGCCGGTCGAGTAGCGCCGGGGAGGTCCGGCTTTTCCAGGCAAGCGCCTGCGAGCCGTTAGCCAGCTTGGCGAGCGAGCGGGCAGTGCCGTGCCGAACCGCACCGCACCCGTCCCACAGCAGCGCATCCATGGTCACCCGCTTCCACCGCGCCACGCCGAATATCGCCGCAACCTCGCGATTGGCATCGATCGACGCGCGCCACTCAGCCAGCCGCGCCACGATCTCGCGCGCCGGCACCGGTTGCTGCGTGAACGGATCGAGCCACATTCGCCCATCCACCAGCTGCGCCGCGATCACCATGCGCAGCCCATCGGCCGAGCCATCCAACCGCGCGAAACGGCCTGTGCCGGCCACCGCCACAGGCTTCCCCAGCAGAGCCGCCGTCAGCGCCAATTCGCTGTCCGCCCCCGCGCGTACTTCTGCGGCGTAATCTGCCAGATGCCAGGGATCGCAGAGTCGAACGATGACCGGCAC